>CAMLLK010000070.1 GCA_946480885.1 uncultured Thermoproteales archaeon | reverse complement strand
TGGTTGCCATTTTGGTGATTTTGATGATTGAGTACAACAACTGGAGGAGGAGGCGTTTAATGCAAATATTGGCGCCGCCTAAATAGGCGTTTTTTAAACAGATCTTTTTTCATATTACGTCTTTTTCTTTTTATTTCTCCCAGTTTTTCTATACATGTTGGGGCGTGTACTTATCTCACATATCCGTTCTGCCATGTACAATAGGCTGAGGGGCTATGGTGTAGTAGAGGACCACCCCGAGTTATCTAATATGAGGTCTGGCTTGTTTATTACAATAGAAACTATTGTGCGGTCGGGCGGCTATGAGAAGAGAGAGGTACGCGGCTCTCTCGGCTCAGTCGAGCCTATAAAGAACTTAGCTTACGACTCTGCTAAGATTGCAGCTAAGTTGGTATCTTCAATTCCTCGATTTACCGAATTCGACTTGCGTAGGTCTATGGTTGAGGCGACGCTAGTGGGCGAGTTGAGACCTTGGGATGGGTCTCTTAACGAGGTAATGTGGGGTAGAGACGGCGTGTTGGTTGTGTCGGGCGATCGGAAGTTTGTAGTGCTTCCACAGACTATGGTCGAGCGGAGGCTAGTGGGCGGAGTTTTATTAAGATATATAGAGTCTATGTCTGGCGGCGTAGTGGATAAGCTCTATGTATTCTCCACTACGATTTTCTACGAGTTGAGGCCCGACGGCGAGGTGATAGAGAGGGAGTTGTGGAAGTCTAGAGTGTTTAGACAATATCTAGAGGTTATGCGTTAAGTATATATTTACGTCTGTAGGGGCTTTTATGTATATTGAGTTGTTCGTAGTGGCTGGCCAAGGCGCCGATTTGGAGAATTCTCTTAAGAAGGCGGTGGAGGAGATTAGGGGGAGGGTGCAGAGGCCTGACAGAGTGAGGTTGGCCACTGTGAAGATTAGGCCGGAGGCCGTGGATCAATTGTTTAGGTTTGTTGAAGAGCCTCTTGAAAAAGTGCCGCCTCACTATAGATCTCTTGTAAATATGTTGAAGAAATACAATGTGTCTAAACTCCCCGCCGTAGTGATTGACGGAGTTAAAGTAGGCGAAGGCGAAGTGGATTTGACAAATGTCTTATCTATTATACAAGAGAAGGCGCGGTCGGAATTCCCCGAGCTGACAAGTATAGAATTAGTGCCGTCTGTGGCCACGCCGTCGCCGCCTCAGCCAGTGGCTCCTATACAGCCCGAGGCGAGGCCTCTCCCCGAGGTCACACCAGAGCCTCCTAAGCCTGCTGTAGAGGCGCCGCCGCCTGAGCCTTCTCGACTTCCAATGCTGCCAGAGCCTCCTAAGCCAATCGTCGAGGCGCCAGAGCCCCAACGTCCACCTGAGGTTATTCCTCCTCCCAAGCCGCGCGTCGTTGAGACGCGGTTTGAGCAAAGGCCGGTGGAGCAGTTATACAAACATATCGTCACTTCGGTTAAATTAGTGTTGGGCAGGCCGGACAACTGTGGAGAGTGTGCATATTTTGGCAATTTGACGTCTAGGTGTTTTCTCTTTGGCTTTGCAGTGTCTTCGCCGACTTCGCCGCCTTGTAAACAATATGTTAGAGGTGGAGGTTAAGTACCGATGCGACGTTAAGTCGCTTCGAGACAAGCTTTTGTCAAGAGGATTTTATTTTTTGGGGACTGGCGAAGAGGTTGATGTATATTTTCAACACCCCTGTAGAAACTTTATAGAGACAGACGAGGCGCTACGTGTGAGAATTACAGATAGCCACGTCGCCGTGACTTATAAAGGGCCTAGAATCGGCGTGGGGGCGAAGACTAGAGAAGAGATCTCTATGTCAGTGGGGGGAGATGTGTTAGAGCTTTTTAGAAGACTTGGCTTTGTTGAAGTGGCCCGTGTTAAAAAAAGGAGAGAGTACTACAAGAGAGGCGACGTCTCAGTCTCTTTAGACGTAGTTGAGGGCCTGGGGGAATTTGTAGAAATTGAAAAAGTGGTCTACGACCACGGCGAAGTCTCAAAGGCAGTGGAGGAATTGAGGAGCCTCGGAGCTGAGCTTGGACTTGTGGAGGAGGTCAGAGAGACATATTTAGAACTTATACTCAAGGTTTTAAAACCCAGTTGAGACTATTTTGTGTTATTTTCTGAAGTAGTCAAGGCGCTGGGGGTGGTGGAGTCTACTACACAAAGGACAGCGATGGTGAAGGCTCTCGTCTCGCTATTTAAGAAGGCTGACCGCGGCGAGGTGGATAAATTAGTGTATTTCATACTTGGCGATTTAAAGCCCCCGTGGGAGGGCGTAGAGCTGGGAGTGGCGGAGAAATTATGTATAAGGGCCTTGGCTAAATCCACCGGCGCCTCTCTGGCAGAGCTCGAGTCTCTTTATAAAAGAACTGGCGACGTGGGAGAGGTTGCGAAGAGAGCTTTGTTAAATAGAGGCAGGGCTTCTTCGCTAGTTCCCCCAAAGCCGTTGGAGATGTGGGAGGTCTACGACACGCTTTTAAAAGTGGCTTACGCCACCGGCGAGGGTGCTGTGGATATGAAACTGGCTCTACTCGTCTCACTTTTTAACAGAGCCACGCCAGACGAGGCGAGATATATTGCCAGATTCGTCGTGGGCAAGTTGAGGCTGGGAGTTGCCGACATGACTCTTATCGAGGCGTTGTCTGAAGCCTTTGGAGTAGATAAAGAAGCCTTGGAGAGAGCTTATCATATCTACCCCGATATGGGAAAACTCGCTAGACATGTAGCAGAGGGGAGGCCGCTTGTTGAGATAAAGATAACGCCTGGAGTGCCTATACTGCCTATGTTAGCCCAACGCCTCTCTTCTGCACAAGAGATACTAACTAAGCTAGGCGGCTCTGCGATTTGTGAATATAAATACGACGGCGAGAGGGCGCAGATTCACATACGAAATAGAGATGTCAAAATATTTAGTAGAAGACTTGAGAACATCACTAGGGCATATCCAGACGTAGTCAACGCTGTAATTGAATCAGTGGCTGTAGACGAGGCCATATTAGAGGGCGAGATTGTGGCTGTTGATCCAGACACCGGCGAGATGTTGCCCTTCCAAGAGTTGATGCATAGAAAGAGAAAACACGACGTCGCATATGCCGTCGAGATGTACCCCACTGTTTTATATCTCTTCGACGTGTTGTATATAGACGGGGAGGATTTAACCACAGAGCCGCTTATCTATAGGCGAGTGAGGCTAAGTGAAATTGTTAAAGAAGGAGAGAAGGTAGTCATTGCTAAGTGGAGAGTTTTTGACGACGTCGATTCAATCGATTTGTTTTTCCACGAAGCTACGTCGCTAGGCACGGAGGGAGTTATTTGTAAGTCGCCCACTTCTATCTATGAAATGGGCGCCAGGGGTTGGAACTGGATTAAATATAAACGGGATTATAGAAGCGAGATGATTGACACAGTCGACTTAGTCGTCGTCGGCGCATTTCACGGCAGGGGCAAAAGGGCCGGTCTCTACGGGGCTTTTTTACTAGCTGCGTACGACCCCGCGAAGGATTTATTCTACACTGTGTGTAAGGTGGGTAGTGGGTTCTCTGACACAGATTTGAAAAAAATGTACGAACTACTACAGCCGTACAAGATTCAACATAGACATCCACGCGTCGTCTCTAAGATGGAGGCAGACGTTTGGTTTGTGCCTAAAGTAGTAATAGAGGTGATAGGGGCTGAGATCACGCTCTCTCCACTACATACATGTTGTCTAGGCTTCGTAAAGCCCGGAGTGGGCTTGGCTATACGTTTTCCACGTTTTACAAGTCGCTACCGCCTAGACAAGTCGCCTGAGCAGTCCACTACAGTGACTGAAATGTTAGAGCTGTATAGACGCCAGAAGAAAATAAGTCAGGCATAGACTTTTTCTAAAGTCCACCTCAAAACTCTGAGTATTTCTCTACGCCTTTCTTCACTCTTGTAGTTATATATCTTCAACGCCACGGCCTCGCCCTGTCCCCCCTCCTCAATTTCATAACGTAAAACCTCCTCTCCCCTGCCTTGTCTAGCCTCTTTCATATCTTCATCTCTATACTTCTGTAGAAATTTATCTAAGAAAAACCGTTTAAATAAACTATCTATTTTAACAGGTTCTCTAAACTTTATATATATGTAATCTCTATAAATTTCTGCCGTGGCGTATATCTCCCCACTTCTGCCTTTTATTTCTTCTACAAACTCAGGCCTAGCCACTTGTGCCGCAGTGGAGAAAGACTTCTCGCCGATAGATTTATCTAAAAACTCTAACAACGCCGTGTATAGCCTTATCTCTTGTTGTAGCTGGTTGATTCTCTCCTCTACCAACTTCCTAATTTCTAAAAGTTTTTGGATATCCACATGGGGGTATAGGATATATATTAAATATTTTTAGAAGACGTGGCCGTCGCCTCTATAGGCAATTTAAATTTTGATATATATTTAAAAATAGCCGAGATCCCCGGCCCCGACGAAAATATAGAAGTTCTAGAACTCTACACCGGCGGAGGCGGCTCTGCGGCCAATTTCGCAGTGGCTGTCGCCCGACTTCGACAACCTGTCCGATTCATCGGCGCAGTAGGAGACGACTTGTTGGGAGATCAGTCGCTGAGAGAGTTGAGAGACGAGGGCGTAGATGTGACATATGTAAAGAGGGTGAGGGGGGCTAGGTCTGGGATTGTAGTAGTGTTAGTCCACCTCGACGGCGTGAAGAGAATGTTATCATACAGAGGCGCAAACCTAGGGCTGTCTCCTAACGACTTGACGATAGACAAATTCGAGGGCTGTGTCCATATACACTTAGCCACCGGCAGAGTGGAGATTATACATAAAGCAAAAGAAATAGCTAAAGAACTCGGCGCGTCAGTGTCTATAGACGGCGGAACGGCTTTAGCGAGAAAAGGGCTTGATATTGTGAAATCCGCCGTAGACGACGTCGACATTTTGTTTATGAACTACGCCGAGGCTAAGACATTGACAGGCTCGGGGGACTATCTATCAGCTATTGAGAAATTGGCAAGAGAGTTGTTAGTCAAAGAGTTAGTCATAACTCTAGGTCCCGACGGCGCAGTGGTATACAGCGGCGGAAAATTACTACATGTAGAGGCCTTTAAATTAGACGCTGTAGACACCACCGGAGCTGGCGACGCCTTTGCCGCGGCATATGTAGTGATGTCTATAAGAGGGGCGGATCTGTACAGAAAACTACTATTCGCCAACGCAGCCGCAGCGATTAAAGTGACTAGACACGGGGCGAGGTCTGCGCCTCGGTGGGAGGAAGTTACTGCGTTTTTAGACTCACTTGGCTACAAGATTTAAATAGTTCTAAATGTATTACATAGTGGCACAGAGGATCAATTGTCTAGGGCCTAGATGCGCCTATGGGCCAAACAGCACCTCTCTATTCCGCTGTGGAAAAAAAGCCCTTAAGCCGACGATTAGAGGAAATAAGATAATATTTTGGTGTACATGGCTCAACGATGAATGTATAGGCCCCCGTTGTCAATACGCCTACTGCGAGGCGCGGGCAATGACTCCAGAGGGCTTTTGTACATATAAGCCCTCAGGCGAGGAGGAGGGGCCGAAGAGAGATATACTGGCGGAGGTTAAGAAAATGGAGAAAGAAGTGGAGAAAATAAGAGCTCATCTAAAGAGACAAGGCCTCGGCGACTATCTGTGAGAGCAGTTGTATTGGCGGCCGGCTTGGGGACTAGACTAAGACCCCTGACGTTTTTTATACCGAAGCCTTTGGCTATAGTAGTAGATAGGCCGTTGATTGATTATGTACTTGAGTGGCTAAGGAGAAATAAAGTAGACGAAATAGCAGTCGTTGGGCACTATATGCAACGAGTTTTAGAAAAATATTTAGAAGAATTCCACCCAGACGTGGTGTTTTTTAAATCGAGAAAACTCTTGGGAACCGCTGGTCAATTATACTACGTCAAAGACTGGGTAAAAGGCGACGTATTTTTAATAAACTCTGACGTGTTGACTAACCTAGATCTCTCACACCCAGCTCGTCTCCACGTTGAGAGAGGCTTTCAACTCACTATAATTAGTCACAGATTTAGACAAAATCTCCGTTTTGGCGTATTGGAAGAAGAAGGCGGTTTGTTAAAGACGTGGAGAGAAAAACCTAGTTTTGAATATATAACATCTACTGGCATCTACGTAGTTAACGAAGAGATAATCTCTAAGTTAAGAGAGGAATATCTCGACATGGATAAATTAGCC
>CAMLLK010000069.1 GCA_946480885.1 uncultured Thermoproteales archaeon | reverse complement strand
TGGGCCGACGGGAGAAGGCCAGGCGCGTTCTGCGCGCTTCTCGTCTAAAAGGCCGAACTGAAGGCCGAGAATCGCCTTGCAGAGACTAATTGTGTACCAATTCGACAAGCCCGCCCTAACCTTCTTTTCGCCCTCCTCAGTCAATACGTAAGCATATACGTTGTCCGACTCCCGCATAAGGCGCCACCACCGAGACCCAGCTATAGGCGGAACGCAACGGTGTTTAAACGGCCCGTTAAGCACCTCCTCCAACTGGAAAACGAGCTTATCCCCCACCGCCACCGGCCTCGCCACTACGAAGCCCTTGGCCACCAGCTTAGCCTCCCGCCAGCCTCTCACTTCCCTAATAAGCGACCTCAGCACGCTCGGCAGTTCTGCAAAGGCGTGCGGATCCTCCACGTGCACAGCTAACACCAGCCTCCGCCCCGACCTCCCCACCCACAGCGCCGTCCCGTGGATATCCGAGCTGACATGGGGCCCGTAGAAGAAATCAATCGACTCGCCGACGCCCACCCAGTTTCTGTAGGGTCTCTCCATTGATTAAAAAGTTCTCTTTATTTTTTTAATATTCACAAAGGCGCAACTGTCCTAAAAGGACTAATGTCCATTCCTCCCGCCGCCTCGGTTAATCCCAGCACGTGTAGCAAGTGGAGGGGGTGGTTAGGCCTAGGGGGTCTTCGGCGGCTATTTTCAAGACGTGGGGACAGGGGTCTGTGAGAGGCCAGTGGAGGAGGGCATCGTTGGGCACTTCTAACTCCACGAGCTCTGGAATTACAAAAGGCCGTGAACAGCGCCAAGAAGGCGGCGCGAAGAGCTCCACAGCCGCAATGCCCTTTTCCGCCAGCGCTCTCCTCACGTAGTCCAACACGGCGTCCGCCGCCCTCTGCCCCTCTTCGTTACAAGCCACAAGCCTCGGCGCCCCGCAAGGCGAGGCGATGTTAAATTCGGCGCCGCCGTAGGGGGCCAGCACTTTGACGTAGCCAATCTCTCCGAATTCCCCGAGGGGGTTTTTGACAGTTTGGCGAAAAACAGCCTCGTAAAGGCCGTCGTCTCCGAGCAGTACCCACTTGCCGTCGTCTAATACTCCGGCCACCCGGTGCCAGGCCAGCCACTCCCCAACCCGCAAGTACCTATCCCTGTGTCTAACGACTGGGAGCTCTGCGCCTATTAGCTCCCCGCCGCCAACTGCGTGAATTCTCACCTCGCCCAGCCTCTCCACGTCGACTGTCACCCGGAGCTTCTCCGCGGCGTAGCCCTCAGACACGGCGACATTTGAAAGAGTTATGTAAACAACTCCCAGCGGCCCCTCATAGGCGAAGTAGCCGAGGCCTATCCACCAGCGGGTAAACCCCCCGCCAGCTGGCAACGGGGGGACGTAAGCCGGCTTAAAACCGCGCATATCCCCGTCCCAATCCACACAGCTCCCGTACTCCCCACGGCTACATACCAGCAATTTAAACTTCGCCCTCAACTCCTCCAAGGAGTTGGGATCGAAGAAAAAATCTCTGTAAAAAGAAAGATCGCAGAAATACACCAAATCTCCCTGCGGAAGTCTGCCGAAGACGTACTTAAACGTTACCATCCGCCAAGTAAGTCGAGCCTGTCCAGTTTAAGCAACGGGCCGCAAGTGTCGGTAAGCGGCCAGTCCATAGTCTCCCTCCCGAGAGCCACGGGAATGTTTATAGCTAAAGTCACGTGCGGTATTCCTCCCTCTGCCTCGCACTTATGTCCCAGCGATGTCAACACTTCTCTAGTATCCTCTGTACAAGCCACAAGTCTCGGCGCTCCGCATGGGGACTGCACATCGTCAACGTCGCCCCCATAAGGCCCCAAAACCCTCACATAGCCCACTTCACCGAATTCCTCAAGGGGGTATTTTACGGTGGGGATAAACTCAGCCTCGTAAAGGCCGTCGTCGCCTATAATAACCCACTTGCCGTCGTCAAGAATGCCGAGGACTCTGTGCCAAGCCAGCCAGGGCCCTACACGTAAGTACCTATCCCTGTGTCTAACGACGGGAAGCTCCGCGCCACTCAAAGACCCAGCCCCCGGCGCTGACACTGGAGGGCCAATGGGGGAGTGGTACAGCCACTTCCCGCCAAAGGCGTATTTACAAGGGCTGAGAGTGGCTTCGTCAAACTCTATACAACTGCGGCAGTATACAGAAATGCCGCGCTCAGTGAGGACGAAGATTTGAGATGTCTCCTCAAGAGATTCCTCATCAAGAAAGTAGTTGAGGCCCTCATCTTTTAAAAAGATACCCTCTGAAGGGTAGAACACCCACCACCTAGACCCGGCCAGCGGCGGGACGCACTTAGGCTTAAAACTCCCCACATGGCGCCGGGCCAGGTCGAATCTAACGTAAGAATGCCTCTCATCTGCAATAACCACGGGCTTTGCCCAGATCAAGCCCTTAAATGTAACCGACGACGTTGGATCCTCTCCATCTTCCTTAACTACGTCGACGTAGTCTTTTATATACTTAAAGTGGTAACGGCTTGAGGAGCCGTCTACGGCTAAGACAAAACCGCCGTCGGCCCTCCCCAACACGACGGTCGTGGCTAGATACGGCGGGTCGTACCCCGCAATGCACATGCCCTTATAATCGTAAATTCCGGTAAGTCTCTTTACAGCCAGCCAGTATTTAAACAAAAGCTCGATCACAGACATCAGCTAAATGAATTTTTTATTTTTTGCCCAGACACTCGTCCAATACGGCTCTGATGTCGGCGTTGTCTATGTCGACAAATTGTTTAAACAAAACGCCGCGTACCTTAAACTTAGGCCCATCCCCCTCGTAGACAGCCAAGAGGGGGGCCACGTCGTGTCTTTTCATAGCCTTAGCCCAGTCCACCAGCCCGCTCTTGGCCTGCGGATAGGCCAGCACTCTTTCACTTACAGGCGATCCGCCGAGGGCGTTCCCGCCCACAGTAACTCCGCTCAGCACGTCTACTCTAAAAGCGGCGAGAGCAACGCCGTATTGCGTAAAAGACCCCCCGGCCAAAATGCCGGCGCTTTGCAACTTAACCACCTTCTCCCTAAAACTTTTTGTAAGACTGCCTACATCGCGGTCCACCTCAGCCCACACAATCCTCCAGCCGTCCCACTGCGCCAAGGCCAAGCCGTCGGGGGCGGCGCCGCCAGCTCTTACGCCGCGTAGCTCCACGAAAACGCCGTGAGTATCCCTCAGTGTCTTACCAGTGTTTTCCAAATACCCCACAACACCGGCCATAGCCACGGGGTAATCTAACTTCCTCACAGCCTCTGATTGAGGGGCCATATCTACTTCATAAGCCGCATGTTTTACTCTAATATTTTTCTGCATGCTATTGAGTACGCTAAACAGAGGTATAAAGGCAAATCTCTGACGCCACTGAGAGACATCTCCTACCAGACTGCTCAAGGCTCCGTAGAGCGCGCTGTCGTAAACCACGCTATAACTAAAACATAAGTATTTAATACCCTTCACGTTCCCCTTCTTAAATTTGCTCTCGCTCACTGTGATGAGACTTCTATCTTGGAGCTCCTTAAAAAACTCCGGAGACGTCCACCTAACCACCTTCTGCGAGCTGTAAATAGCCGCGATAAACCCGCCGCCCTCTTCACCGCCCTCCTCGTAAAAGATATCAATACCGCCCACATTTACCTTTTTAGTAACCGTAACTTCACTCTCAAACTTAAAAACTCCCTTTACAGCTCGTTTTGAAAGCAACATCATGCGTAGCGTCCCGTCCTCTTCCACGACGCCTACGCGGACTGATGCCACCACAGCCGCTACGTCGCTCCTCCCCGTCAACGCCCTGGCCAACTCATCATAGGCCTTGGCCCACTCATTTTCATCAACCCCGTACGGCCCCCACGCCCGCGCCGCGACGTAGCCGGCATGGGTGACGTGCGAAAACAGCTTAGCCCCCTCGGCCACCTTGACGAAAGATCTGCCGAATTTGTCCAGCGCGTCCTTTGACACCTTGGCGTAGAGATTTGAGGCGAGGTCGACCACGGCCGAGACTCTCTGCGCCCACGAGACGTAAACCGCCGCGTAGTACCTCCCCGCGTGGAAACAAGAGGAGTCGGTCAAAACCCCCGCGTGGAAGCGCTCAACCTCGGCGAAGTCCACGCCGAAGGCTGAGAACACCTCCTCGGCGGCTTGGGGCTCGAGAAGCTGGCGGAGGTCCTCTGCAATAAACACGTCGGGAATCACGAAGCCCGACGCAGTCCCCACGGCCCTGGCCCACTTAGAGGAGGAGAGGGCGTAGTAGGCGGATTTAATAGCGTTTATAAGACCGTTGATTTCCTCAAAGGCCCTGGCCCCGGCCCCAAGCAACTTTCCGAAAAAGCCCACTATCCTCCCCACTGGGATAATTGTCAACGCCACATCGCCGAGGAGGGAGTAGTCGTAGGGGTCTGAAACCTCGTCAAAGCCCCGCCAAAACGCCTCGTTACACGGCTTGTAGGCGTCTACAAGGCGCTTAGTCTCAGGCGGGAGGAACACCGCGTGGAGAGGCCTCAGCAAGACGGAGCGGTTCCCCGACACTAGGCGGGGCTTGTCGAAAGAGACTGAGAAGTTGCCCAGCGAGTACGCGCCGGCGGGGATGTACAGAAAGAGGGAGACATCGTACTGCGCCTCCTCCTCCCGCCAAACTGCAGGCGCCGCAAGAGCCGCGTCCCACGCCCCCACTGACAACGTGAAGTTCAATTCCCTCCCCGTCTTTGAGAACTTGGCCCTGGCGATATACGTCACGTTTACAAACGACGGGTTGCCCACGACGAAGAGCCCCGTCCCGTTGGACTGCACTTCGAAAAACACCGGCACCGCCACCACAGAGCCGTTAGACAGAGCAAACGAAACGGAGCCGCCCCTCCTGTCGACGCCCTTAACCTCAACGCCGAAGCCAAAGGCCTTTAAGAGCTGAGTAGTCTCGCGGGCGTCGAGGCCGTGCACGGCTGCCCAGGCCAGAAGGTGTTCCAAGCCGCCGACTACAAGCCTCACAGGCGCCGAGGCCGCCTCGTACACATCCCACGAAAGCTCCTCAGGTCTCCGCCCCGCAAAACCGCCGTCGGCACAGACGTCGCTCCAGTCGGGGTTAAAGTAGTTATACCTCCCGTGGCACGAGGCCCCAACGGCCTTCACCTCGTAAACCCCAGGGGGCAAATTAACTACAAAAGATAGACTCTTCCTCTCAACCCCCCGCGAAACTAGCTCCCAATACGGCCACCTCCCCCGCGCCAGCTCATAAACCCTGCCCTGGGAGTCGCGGGCAAGCAGTTTAACAAAGTCGGCGGGGCAGTAGGCGTGTCTATACCAAGAGAGGTTAGCCACAACCCTCCACCCCGGCAGGGCAAATTGAGGCAGAGCGAGGCTTAAATCAGTCATATACGGGTTGTGAGTAATTAAAGAGGGCTTTACCGCAAAACTAGTCGCCAAGGCGCCGTCTACATAAACCCACACCATGGAGAGCCCGGCTGGCGTGAAATTCAGCCAGCCCCTATCCCCCACAAAGCTCAAAACCCCAGAGCAGTACACCAACGTGACGTTGGCGACCCTACCCACGTCAACTCACACAGAGACAGTGGAGTTAACCAAATAGACAGTTAAATTATCCGCCATTACATAACGCGCAGGGACATTGCCGTCGTACACCACTACGCTTAATCCATAAGCCAGGCCGATTACGAGAATAACGCCCAACAACGCCCGCATATCTACAAGAAAACAGTAATATTTATACAATACGTTGAACAGTGTACAAAAAGCCGCCTCTGTAGAATGTACTAATCAACGCAGAGTGGGCGTTAGTTAATACACGCGCATCTAGAGGCTATATTTACACTTGTTTACAGTAGTGCCCGTGCCTTATTAACAATACAGCCGGCAAGGCCTTTGCAAAAGAGGGGTAAATATATACGTTCTTCTGGGCAAAAGGGCTAGTTACAAAGATCAGCTTTTTATGAAAAATGTCTGCGTTTACTGGGATAGACGGACGCAACTCCCAATAATTTGACACGCCTACTCTTTAAGAAAAAACCCCCACGCCGCCGCCTCGGCCCTTTCGCCCGCCGCCCCGCACGCTCGGGCGATTGGGAGGGGCCGGCTCCCCCCTCGGGAAAGAAATCGGGAGTTTAACGGCACCCCCTTCCTCCACGCCGTATACTGGTGCACTCGTTCCCCGGGTTTTACACCGAGGAAACGGCCGCCTCGTC
>CAMLLK010000068.1 GCA_946480885.1 uncultured Thermoproteales archaeon | reverse complement strand
GCATACGAGATAACCGTTTGTGACTGGAGTTCAGACGTGTGCTCTTCCGATCTTTGGCGTATGGAGCGCCACAGGTTTTTTAAAACCCAACTTCTCCGCCACGTCTCTAGCCAACATATGGGCCCGCCTCTGGTCCATCCCCCCCACCGCCACGTCGACGTTTAAATAGAATATGTCGGCTACTTGCATTATGGGGTAGAGTAGCTTTGAGACATCTAACTCCACTTCTTCAGCCCGCCTCCCCATGACGGGGGTAGACCTCTTTACTCTAGCTAGAGAAGTAGCCTTGGCGATTTTCACCACGAGTTGCCAATACTGCGGGTCTCTGGCCAACTCATCTCCATAGACGTATTTAAACTTCCCAATTTTGTCTAATACAGTCTTTACTCTATCCCCTTGGCTTTTCAACTCTTCCAAAGCCCCTTTGTCGTTTATCCAAGCGTGCCACGTGGCGATTAAAACTATCACCTCGAAGCCGGCCTCTCTCAACTGGGATAGTTTATACGCCCACACTAACCACCCTATGTGTATAGGCCAGAGAGGCTCAAAGCCTATATACGCCACCCCCCCTCTGAGGTTTAGAAACTCTTCTTTTGTAACTACCTCCTCCACATTTTTCAATAGGTCCATAAGTTTGATTTATAGACTATTTAAAAGCAGATATGTGACACATCTTTATATCTCAGTATTAGTTTGTATATGTGATAAAGTTAATATACAGGCTGTTTTCACTCTTCTATGTCTCAGGGGTATCTACTGTCGGGGTGGAAAGAGGGGTTTCAGAATTTGAAAAATTGATATGTAAAGCCAGGAGGTATACAGTATTGATGGCAGGCTACGACCCCGGCATCCATCTAGGCTCTTCTCTATCTGTAATTGAAATACTGGCCGCGCTCTATGGAAGTGGGAGGTTGAAATTTCACATAGCCAACGGCGCCCATAACCGAAATTATTTCGTATTGTCTAAAGGACATGCAGTCCATGCAGTCTACGCCTTGGCGGCCGCCATGGGGTATTTAACAATAGACGAGTTGAGAGAGACTGGGAGCCTCGGCAGTAGGCTACAGAACCACCCAGAGGTAGACACGCCGTTTGTAGACGTCCCCAACTCCGGCTCTCTTGGACAAGGCATAAGTCTAGCTGTGGGGCTGGCTCTCGGCCTTAGGCTAAGGGGAGAGACGGGGAGGGTTTATCTAGTAGTGGGAGACGGCGAATTAGACGAAGGACAGAGTTGGGAATCTTTCACTGTGGCCGCCCACTACGGCTTGACTAATTTAGTGACTATTGTAGATCTAAACGGCGTCCAGTTAGATGGACATAGCGAAGAGGTGTTGCGGAAAGGCGACGTGGCCGGGCGGTTTAAGTCACTTGGTTTTGAAGTTTTTGAAGTAGATGGACACGACGTTAGGCAAATAATTTCGGCGTTGGAGAGAGCTGAGTCGAGTCAAAAACCAGCCGTGGTGATAGCTAAGACTGTGAGAGGCAGAGGCGTCCCAGTTATTGAAGACACTGCCAGACAGAGACTTTCGAGAGACGAAGCTTTGAAATACGTAGAGGGGGTATGTTAGACATTGAGACTTTGACTCCTAGAGAGGCGCTGGGGAGGGCGTTGGCAGACCTAGGCGACTTGCGCAAAGACGTAGTTGTCTTAGTGGCAGACACCGGCGAGACCACTCGGGCGAGGCTATTCGCAGAGAGACACCCAGAGAGGTTTTTTAACGTAGGCATTGCAGAACAGACTATGGTGGGCGTGGCGGCGGGGTTGGCCTTGGCCGGCTTTATGCCATACGCCTTGACTTTCGCCGCCTTTATGACACGGGCTTGGGAACAGGCTAGGAATTCTGTAGATAGACTAGCCCTGCCTGTGAGGCTAGTGGGGACGCACGCAGGTTTTAGCGACGCCTACGACGGGCCGTCGCATCAAGCTCTTGAAGACATCGCCTTGTTTAGAGTATTGCCTAATTTCACAGTGCTGGCCCCCGCGGACTCTTGTGAAGTGTATAAATCGGTCACTGCCTCCGCCGCGGTAAAGGGGCCGGTGTATATACGAGTAGGGCGTGACTTTCACATACCGACTACGTGTGGACTCTACGAGTGGTTTGAAGTAGGGCGTGCATATGTAGTGGCGGAGGGGGGCGACGTAGCTATATTCACCACAGGCGTAGTACTGCCGTTTGCAGTAGAGGCGGCGCAGGTTTTAAAAGAGAGAGGTATCTCCGCCGCGGTGGTTCACTTCCCCACTATAAAGCCGTTGGATTATAGAACTGTGGAGAAATACGCAGAGGCGACCGGCGCCGTGTTGACAGTAGAGGAGCATTTCGTCTATGGAGGCTTTGGCTCAGCCGTTGCTGAATATCTCTCTCAGACTAGGCCTACTAAAATGGCGATAATGGGGCTGAAGTCCTACGGCAGAACTGCAAAGAGTCCACAAGAGTTGTACCAATACTTCGGCCTCACGTCGGAAAACATCGCAGCTAGGGCAGAGGAGTTGGTGAGACTCAGATGAAGTTATTCTATAGACACAGCCGAGGCGTCACTGAAGTAGTCGTCGGAAGAGGCCTAGACTATAAAAACTACGGGAGAGACGTTGTTGTAGTCGTCGAAGAGGGGCTCAACAGCCCTCTGCCAGACGCCCCCACTCTAGTTCTAAAGGGCGGCGAAGAGGTGAAGGACTTGTCTACATTGACTAAGATTTACCAATTTTTTAGAGAGGTGGGGGTGGATAGGTCTAGTACAATCTACGCAGTGGGGGGTGGGGCTCTTCTAGACGTAGTGACTTTCGCCGCCGGTACGTATATGAGGGGGGTGGGGCTCGTCAACGTCCCAACTACTCTCTTAGCTATGGTAGACGCCGCCTTGGGGGGCAAGGGGGCGGTGGACTGGGGACCTGTGAAGAATTTAGTAGGAGTGGTCTACCAACCTAAGGCGATTCTCTGCGACTTAAAGTGGCTAGACACTCTGCCTAGTAGAGTCTATAGATCGGCCTTCGCCGAGGTGGTGAAGTACGGAGTGTCGCTAGACGAGGAGTTTTTCCACTGGCTTGAGGCAAATGTAGAAAAGGCCTTGGGGAGAGAGGACTCAACTCTCTCGTATGTAATCTACCGCTCTCTCCAGAAGAAGGCAGAGGTGGTTGAATTAGACGAATTTGAAGAGAGAGGGATTAGACAGGTGTTAAACGTAGGTCACACAATAGGCCACGCAGTGGAGAGAGTATTCGGCCTCCTCCACGGGGAGGCTGTCTCAGTCGGGATGGTGGCTGAGTTAAGACTCTCACAAAAAATGGGGTATTTAAAAGAGGAGACTGTGGAAAGAGTTACAAAGCTGTTAGAGAGTTTTGAACTCCCCACCTATATAGACGTCAACCAGATAGAGAAAGCCGCCTCTTTGATAAAATACGACAAGAAGAAGAGAGGAGACTATATCTACATGCCTTTAGTAGTAAGGCTGGGAAAGTGGGTGTTGGAAAAAGTAAAGATTGAAGACGTGGTAGAGGCGTTGGGATATGTTGTGCGTAGAGGCAGGTAGAGTAGAGGGGAGATTTGCCGCGCCGCCGTCTAAACCAGTGACACAGAGATATTTACTAACGGCGGCTATTGCACAAGGCCCTACAACAATTAGAGGAGTGGAGTGGAGCGACGACGTAGTGGCCATGGCGAGGGCAATACAGCCCATAGCCAATCTCCAAATTTCTGGCTCTATTGTGAAAATCGAGAGTAGAGAGCCTGAGCCCCGTCGGGTGTTTAACGTAATGGAGAGCGGTTTTACTCTCAGGACAGCCGTGGCTTTATACACAGGTGTCCCTGGGCACACGGCGGTTCTATACGGAGGGAGTTTAAAAGGGAGGCCAATAGACGAGTTGATAGCAGTGTTACAGAAATTGACTAAAGTAACTAAAGTACCAGGCGCGGTGTTGATAGAAGGGAGGAGGTTTGAGAGAATAGAGGCAGAAGTGAAGTCGGACGTCTCTTCTCAATATATCTCTGGATTGATGTTTTTATCTGCTTTAGTGGGGCATGGCGTCGTGAAGCCGCTAGGCGAGAGAAAGTCTTGGGCTTTTGTAGAAGCCACTGCTGAAGTGTTGAGAAAATTCGGCGTCGGCGTGGAGATAAACGACGTAATTGAGGTGAGGGGGGCTGCAAAGAGCCCTGGCGAGTTAGAGACCCCCGGCGACCTCAGCCTCGCCTCTTTTTTAGCCGTCGCCGCGGCGGCTACTGGAGGCCGGGCGGAGATCGAGGGCGTCTTTTCAAATGTAGATTTGGCTATTTTAGATATTTTTAAAGAGATGGGGGCCTACGTGGCGCGCCGCGGCCGAGTGTTAGAAATAGAGGGGGGGTTCTACAACGGAGTAGAGGTAGATCTCGGCCATAATCCAGACTTGGTGATGCCAGTCGCCTTGGCGGCGGCCACTGTGTCTAAACGATCTGTTATTAGAGGCGTCGAGTTGCTTAAATATAAAGAAAGCGATAGAGTAGCCACTGTGTTAGACGTCTTGTATAGACTAGGAGTCGACGCGAAATATCAAGACGGCGTCTTGTACATAAAAGGCCCCCCCGGTGCTAGGGGCGTGGTTTTTCAAAGCCACGGCGACCATAGAATTGCCTTAATGGCCCTAGCCGCCGCTAAAATAGTAGGTGGTTGTATAGACGACATCTCTCCAGTGGCGAAGTCCTGGCCCTCATCTTTATTATATTTTTAAACCTTGACGTATTGTGTTGTATGAAAATCGTAGTGACGGGCGGCGCGGGTTTTATAGGCAGCCACCTCGTAGATAGACTAATAGAAGAGGGCTACGAAGTGGCTGTGGTAGATAATTTATCTAGCGGTAGGAGAGAGTTTGTAAACAAAGAAGCAGAGCTGTATATAAGAGATTTAAAAGACCCCCAGTGGGGCGTCGACGTCAGAGGAGAAGTTGTCTTTCACTTCGCCGCCAATCCAGAAGTTAGGCTATCAACTACAGAGCCCCAAGTGCACTTTAACGAAAACGTCGTAGCCACATTCAACGTCTTAGAGTGGGCGAGACAGACCGGGGTCAAGACTGTGGTGTTCGCCTCGTCTTCTACAATATATGGAGACGCTGAGGTGATCCCCACGCCGGAGGAAGCGCCTTATAAGCCTATTTCGGTATACGGCGCGGCAAAAGCCGCTGGCGAGGTTATGTGTGGGGCATACGCCAGGCTATACGGCTTGAGGTGTTTAGTCATTAGGTATGCAAATATCGTAGGGCCTAGGCTTAGACATGGCGTGATTTACGACTTTATAATGAAGTTGAAGAAAAACCCAAAAGTCTTAGAGGTGTTGGGAGACGGGACTCAGAGTAAGAGCTATCTATATATAAAAGACGCCGTAGACGCCACGTTGGCTGCGTGGAGGAGATTTACAGAACTCGGCCTTGACTACTTAGCACTTAACGTTGGGAATGTGGACTCTGTTAGAGTTTTAGAAATTGCAAAAATAGTGGCGGAGGTCTTGGGGCTGGCTCCAGAGATTAAACTAGCCCCCGCCACTTCAGACGGGAGGGGTTGGCCTGGAGATGTTAAATACATGGCTCTCTCTATTTCAAAACTGTCGAAATTAACTAAGTGGAGCCCCGCTATGACGAGCGCAGAGGCTGTGAGAAAGACTGCAGAGGATTTAGCCAAGGAGCTATGGTAGACACTTTAGTCACCGCGGCGTTATTCACAGTAGTGGTTGTATACACTTGGCTAAGGAGGCGGGGGGCCCGGTGTTAAATCTTCAACACTCTCCTCCCTATGTAGCCCCCCCTCTGCGTCTCTTCTAAGAGTTTTGGAAGATCTGTAAAGCTGTGGGTTGTATATACTGGCTTGACTACTCCTTGTGCAATTAGACGAAGCGCCTCTTCTAAGTCTTTTCTTCCGCCTTGTATCACCGGCAGTATCTCTATCTCTTTTAGTATCAAAAGCCCTAGGGGCAATGAGGTGTGTTTTGGGTCGACGTTTCCAATCAACACCACTCTGCCGCCCCAATTTAGAGACCTCACTGTCTGTTCTAGCGTGGGTCCACCTACGCACTCCACGGCGTCGTCGGCCCCCCCTAGTTTTTTCACCTCTTCTGAAAAGTCTCTACTAGACACTACGTAGTCTGCGTATTTAGCCACCTGGTCCACTTTACCTGGGCTGGTGGCGGCTATGACTCTAGCCCCCATTGCCTTGGCCAACTGTACTGCGTGTATTCCAACTCCGCCGCCGGCCCCCGTGATTAATATAGTTCTGCCCCCCAGCGGGGCTAATTTCCTCAACCCCCTCACTAATG
>CAMLLK010000067.1 GCA_946480885.1 uncultured Thermoproteales archaeon | reverse complement strand
GCGTAAAGACAAAGAGGCCTATTGTAATAGTGGGGAATTCTACTAACATATTCACCGCGCCCCGTGAGACGTTGGCAAAGAGGTCTTTTCTAAACTCCCCAACGTATACGCCGAGGGGGAAGCCGATGGCGAATCCAATCAAGGCGCCGATTGCAGTCATGTAGAGAGAGCCCACGAGCTGTGGTCCAATGCCGCCTTTATCTACAAAGGGGGATGGCGGGATGTCTATAAAGAAACTCCACCCCCCTAGTTCAATAATGGCGGGGATGCCGCGGCTGTAGATGTCGTATATTATCAAAAAGAGTGGGGCCACGCCTATTAGCGCCAGCGCCACGAACATCGACAGCCCCAGGTAGTTTATAACTCTCCTCATAGCTGACCCCTATACAATATATAAATCGCCACTGTGTTTATAATTATGCCAATTAATGCAATTGTCAAAGCCGCGGCGTATAGAACCGGCACGAGGATGCCGAACGCGTTGGGGAACTGTAGAGCTATTAGCGACGAGAGCGTAATTCCGCTGTCTAGTGGATTGATTGTAAAAGTGTAGTAATTACCCCCCACCACCATCGCCACAGCCACAGTCTCCCCCATGGCTCTCCCCAGGGCTAGGAAAAACCCGCCGAAAAGGTAGTTTCGAATATATCTAAACTTTATCAAAACCGCTTCGAATTTAGTGGCCCCCATCGCATATATAGCCTCCTCCACGTGTTTAGGCACTAGGGCGTAGCCCTCTCTAATAACAGCAGCGGCGTAGGGCACGATCATAATGGCTAAAAGCACAGACGCCGTCAGTAGAGAAGTCCTAGTAGTGTACAAAGGCTCAGATATCAAACCCAACTGTAGTAATACATTTGAAAAAGACTCCACTGCCCACGCCAGCGCCGGCCCCAGTACGAAAAGCCCCCATAGGCCGAAGAGGACAGTGGGCAAAGCCGCCGTCAAGTCTACCAATGAGCCAAATATACCTGCGAGGCGCCTAGGCAAAATCTCGTTAATAAACACTACAATACCAAGCGCAATAGGCACCGCAATGGCTATGGCGATGGCCGAAGTCAATAAAGTCCCGGTGATGGCGTTAGCCAAGCCGTAGCGCTCCGCGCCGGGGTCCCACTCAGTGCTGAAAAATATCCCAACTCCAAATTTTTCAAAAGCCGGCAGTGAGAATATAAGAAATACCACAGCCATGCCGCCAATTATCAATATAGAAACCGCCCCTATTAGCTTCATCCCAATTCGGAATTTAATAAAGACCAAGACGACAATAGAAAATATGTAGAAGATTAACGATAATAATATTATTAGACCAAGCATATGGAAAAAAGAGTGGGTTTTTTAAGGCTTAACTTCGTCCAAAGCCTTTAGTCCAATCTCGGCGAGTTCTCTCGGTAGCGGTATGTAGCCCTTTACCACATTCTCAGGCCTCTGGCCCTCGGTCAAGACCCACCTAAAGAACTCTTTCAACATCGCGGCGACGCGGTCAGGATCTGCGTAGCCCTCGGCTCTATAGTCTTTCCACAAGAAGACGTAGGAGAATGACATTATTGGGTATCCCTCTGGCGGGTTGGATAGCTCTATACTGACGGGGTTCCAGTCGTCAGTGGGGCTGGGGTAGGCGCCGTATTTCTCGGCGTAGCGTCTAAGCCCGGCGGCGGCGCCCTTTATGACGTTCTCCTCAGTGGGGAAGTAATACCTCCCGTCGTTGTCGTTTTTAATATAGGCGACGCCGCCCACTTCGTCATATTTTTCCTTATTGACAGCCCAGTAGGCGAACTCCACGTAGCCAATTGAATACGGCGTCTTTAACACTTCAGAAGCCACGCCCTCGTTTCCACGAGCTCCGCGGGCCGACCCTCCCTTGCCGTAAATTGGCCACTTTACGTCGAAGCCCCAGCCCACTGTCCTATTCCACGGCTCGTAGGCTCTAGTTAAATATAGAGTGAAGGCGGCAGTGGTGCCAGATCCGTCGCTTCTATGTACTGCGATAATGTCTCTACACGGCAGTCTCAAGCCGGGGTTAAGTCTCTGTATTCTCTCGTCACACCACTGTCTAATCTCGCCCATGTATATCAACGATATGACCTCTGCAGTGAGGTTTAGATAGAGGCCAGTCCTCTTGTACGAAACCTCCGGTATGTTGTATACCAATACTATAGAGCCGATTATGACTGGAAATTGTACAAATCTGCCACGCACGCCTTCGTACTCTCTCGCAGGCATGGGGACGTCAGAAGCGCCGAAGACAAGCGTCTTGTCTAAAAATCCTCTAGTCCCAGCGCCGGATCCAATAGATTGGTAATTCACGACGAAGCTCCCCCCCGTGAGGTCGTAAACTTTCCTAGACCAGGCCTGCATCTGAGGATTTAAGAAAGTAGCCCCGCCGCCCGTCAAAGAACCCCTAACAGTAAACGGCGCAGTGGGAGTCTGCTGAGGCGGCGTCTGTTGAGGCGGCGCAGAGGGGGTCTGTTGGTTTATGGCTACGAGTGCGACGGCTAGTATGGCTATGGCGACTACTGCTGTTATGATTGCGATATTTCGTGTTGTTATTTTTGTGGCCATGGGGGCAGTTACTTGTGTTTTTTAGAAATTTATTCATATGAATCCCAGGGCTTGTCTATTTGTCTAATCTTCGTAGATACTCTAATTTCATATGTGTTATAATTTAAATACGTTGTCTGTCTTCTATATGGGTTTTGAGTTGAGGAGGTTGATTAGAGTTAGGGGCTCTTACCTTGTCTACCTCCCCAAAGTCATAATGGAGAAGTCTGCCGCCGACGAGGTGGAGGTGTTTTGGGAAGATAAATTCGTCGGCGTGAGGCCCGCGGGGGTGTACGAGGCCGAGTTGTCGTGTAGAGGCTCTGTGGCGGTGATTGTGGCGGGCTACGCTGCGGGGCTTGACCAAGTGAAAATCTCGGCAGACCCCGGCGTGGTGGATAAGGCCTTGGAGAAAGTCTACGCAGTGGTGGAGAGAGAGGGGGATAGCTACGTCATTAAATACGTCGATAAGTACATCGACAAAGAAGTAGTAGTGGAGAGAATGTTTGAAGTGTTGATACACGCCTTGAGAGGCGTGGCCAAGGGCACGGCTAACCACAAGACGCTCCAAGCCGCCGACGACGAGTCGGATAGGCTGCGGCTGACGTTAAATAGGCTATGTGCCAAGAGGCCCTCGCCCCGCTGCGCTTTCTATATCCAACTTGGGAGGTTTTTCGAAAGGGCTATTGACCACATAGTAGAGTTATACTCCGAGAGGCCTAGTTTAGACGTGTGGCGTATTTTACTAGAGGCCGCGGAGTCGTTATCTACTGCAGTGGGGAGTGGGCGCGGGGAACAGTTAGTACAGTATTTACAAAAGGCGCCCTCCTATAGATTTGTCTTACTTCAATACGCAGAGCGGCCTAGCCAGGCTCTACACGCCGCGAGAGTTTTAGACTATTTAATAAACTCGGCGGAGGTTTTTCTAGACAAAGTGATTTTTCAAAGAGCCCGCTTCCGCCCGGGGAGGGAAGTAGAGGAAAACTTTATAAGTAGGGAAAATATAGACACATAACGGCCCGTAGCTCAGCGGTCAGATAAACGCCGGCTCCCCGCCGGCGTTGGGCCAAAGCGTCCGGCTGTAGACAGCCGCTGGGGGTACACTCTCGGGCGAGCCCCCGGTTGCCTATCGCGGGCGGTCCCGGGTTCGAATCCCGGCGGGCCGATAGTCTACAGCTCAACTAACTCCACCTCTAACTTCTTTATGTCTAGAACAGCCGCCGTCCTCTTCTCCGTGGCGCATCCACACGCCTCGCCGGGGTTGAGCACCAATGCGCCGTTGACTCTCCTCACGTCTATCTTATGTGTGTGGCCGTAGACAACTACGTGGAACATGCCGGACTTAGCCATTGCCTCTACCAACAGCTCCGAGGTGCCGTGGTAAACTCCAATTCTGACGCCGTCTAGCTCCACAACTCCGGCCTCTCCCAAGATGTCTATTCTCGCGTCGTGTGCCCTCTTGGCGAAGTTGTACCGGTCGCCGTCGTTGTTGCCGAATACAGTCACTACCCGGGGGGAGGGCCCCAGGGCACGTCTGAGTTTGAGCATTGAGAATGGCGACGTCCAATCGCCTGCGTGTATTACAAACTCTACCCCCCTCTGGGCGAATACTCTCCCTAGTTGTCTAATCGCCAGCCAGTCGTCGTGTGTATCAGACACAACTCCAACTAACACCCAGTCTACATGGCTTAAATATTTAAAATTTACACAAGCAGTGGATGTATTTGAGGCGGCTTTGAGAGCTCTGTACGTATTCATCTCCGTGGTGGCGGGGCTTTTATTTGCGAAATATCTCTTCTCTAGAGTTGAAAAATTGGCCGCGCCGATTTCTAAAAGAGTGGGGGTACCAGCCTCTCTAGTGGCTCTCACTATCGCCGAGGCTAGGACGCCTCACGTAGTCTTGGCGGAGGCCTATAAGTCGGGGGCTGTGGAGTTTAGACATATTCTACAGTTCAGCTTCGCCACCTGGCCTATTAGAGTAGTCCTCCTACATTTAAGAATCGGCGTGATTCCCATCGCCATAGGGGCGCTGGGCCTCCTAGGAGTAGTATATCTATTCTTTGTCTATCTCTCGTCGTTTGTGGGACTAGCCATCGCGGCTAGGATTAAGAAAAAGTGGCCTGACTTCTCCGCCGCCGCTAGTCGAGTGGCCACTGTGAACGTGTGGCGTACAGCCGCCTCTCTGACGGCGAGGTATTTAATCTTCGAGGCCATTTTCCTAGCCATAGAAGCCGCCGGCGTAAAGATATCGCTGGGGTGGCTCCCCCTGTCGCCAGAGGCAGTGGCGGTGGCCTCAATCTCAGCATTTAGGCCTACATACGGCATTATGGCGGCGGCGCCGGCGTATTGGGGAGGTAGAATCGACGGCTTAGAGACTCTAGTGGCGTTGTTGACGGGGCGTCTATTCTATATGACTATATACGAATTCCCACGGTCAGCTGTGCAGTTCTACGGCTCTGTATACCCCGCCGCCGTTGCGGGGAGACTTGTGACCTACACCGCCGCCGTTATGTACAGCACTACTTTACCAATTATTTTAGTCTTAATGGCGGCTAGATTAATTATAAACTAAGACAAATATTGAG
Organism: uncultured Thermoproteales archaeon; assembly: GCA_946480885.1. The sequence goes on along the minus strand of CAMLLK010000067.1, from coordinate 1,149 downwards.
ATATGAAGATCGTAGAGGAGGGCGTTTTTCAAGTGAACAGACCCCCCGCCGACGTGGTGAATTTTATAAAAAATCCAGAAAATGTAGTTTTGATAATCCCGGGGCTTAGTAATATTAGAAAGAGTGGAGACGCCTACGTTGGAGACCTAAGAGTCTCTCTAGGGGCGCTGTCTGGGAAGATGTTTATAAAATTTCGAATAGACGGGGGAGGGGACTACGTAATAGTCAGAGGGACGGCCACGGGGCTGCAGAGCACTGCAGACTTCACACTACACGTCGCCACAGAGCCCGCTCAAGAGGGGGCGTTAGTTAAGTGGAGATTTGAAGGCGCGGCTAGGGGGCTGCTGGCATCTCTAGCGCCTTCCATAGTCCAAGACGCACTTGTAAAACTGGCGCAGGACGCCGCGTCGAATTTAGCAAAACACCTAAGTTAAAGTTTTTAATACATATAGACAACACTCTGTGAATTGGCTCTTGGCGGCTGGGCTTGGGTTAGTCACAGCTGGGTTTTTAATAATCGCAGCGGTGGCCCTGTCGACGATTTTTATAGACAGGCCTATACACGCCGCCGTCGCGGGCTGCGTTGTGTTAGTATTCGTACCGATATGCTTCGGGGCGGGGGACCCGGTTTTAGTCAACTGGAGCATTTTAATAACCGCGGCGCTCCTCGTCGCTTTCGTAGTCCTCCAGTGGCTACTTTGGAGAAGTCAAAAACAACAAGAGAGCTAACGCCGTCAGGACAATAGCCAATGTCATAGTCAAGGCGGTGATTCTCTGACTTGTACCGAAGACAATAGGCAGCGGGCCTATTAAAACCACGCCCCCCGCCTCCGCCCTCCCCCCCTTCAACAAGGCGGCTAGTGTAATCAACACAATCCCCAAGAGGATTAAAAACACGGCTAGGGCCACCCACTCGAACATATGCCCAAAGGCGTCTCTATTTATAAATTTAACTCGCTGTACTGTACGTCTAAGCGCCATACTCCCGGCGGAGGCCACACACGTCGACTAGCCCTCACAGCCGCCGACGTCACATCTGGAGCCGCTACGGCGAGTGGAGGCCACAGTCTTGTCTATTGTCTCACCTGTTGTAAATACCTCGTCTTTATGTAGTGAATCGCCTCGGGGATGTCTATCTCCATGGGGCAG
>CAMLLK010000066.1 GCA_946480885.1 uncultured Thermoproteales archaeon | reverse complement strand
TCTAGGCCTAATTCGACTAGATGAAAACTTTAACGAAGTAGAGAAAGTCACTAGTCTCCTTAAGGCAGAGCTTGAATAAGATATTTAAATCTATACTCTATAGCTGTCGATGTGCGCAGCGGGCAGCGCCTGAAAGCTGATGATCTCATCTCATAGCGAAATTTGTATTTCTGACAAAGTCCCTATGTAGGTTAAATCTGATAGGTATATCTCAACTCCCTCCGGCGTCCACTCTACGTATTTGAGAAATGTACGGCCTTCAGCTGCCAACTGTGGAATTTCTCTAACATCAACTCCAGTTATAAGTGGGTGAGAGGCAGGTAGCACAATGATTTTGACGTTGTCTTTTTTGCCACATTCTTCTTCATATAGTGTTTTGCATATACTACTCCTATTTGAATAAATTTTTAATATTGCGGGTTCTTTAGTCGCATATCCAATTTCGTCTCTTATAACAACGGCAGGGTGTGTGTGTCCCATTATTATTGTGTCTACTCTCTCTAGGTCTTCTTTCAGAGGTTTTATGTGGCCGTGGAATAACAAAAATCGTTTGTACACAACGCCACGAGCCGGCGCCAGTTCAACACCTTGTACTTTCTCTACTATTTTATTTAACATAGAGTCGTGATTACCTGGAATTAAGAGAAGTGGGACTTCTTTAGCTATAATTGTCAAAAACCGTTTGACTTCTTCAAAACTGTCTCTCGGCACAGGCAGCTCGTGTTTAACATCGCCGAGGATAACAACAGAGGTCGCGTTGTAGAGATTTATAAGTTCCAATATTTTTTCTATAAGCTTATCTGTCTGGCTCACTACATTTACACCCTTCTCTCTTCTAAGCTCTACTTCATATCCGACGTGTGTGTCTGCGAACAACAAAAGTTTTTCACGTTTCAGTGGCAGTAAGACGCCGCGCACACATTATCTAAGAAGTGGGTTTATTTCTTTTAGTAAAATGTCTACAGCGGCCTTCGTCATATCTAACACAGCGACAGATCTCACTCTATACGGCGGAGCTCCAATCGCCTTATGTATTGCCAATCTGTCGTCGAAACGTATTATATATGTATTTCCAAATTTTTTATACTGTTCTAAAAATAACCCACTTGGTTTTTTTATAACTTTATTTATAATTACGCCAAGTACTTTTTTTCTATATATAACGTGTATTGTCTCAATAGCTTTTAGAGTCTCAAAGCTTTCATCTACTACATAGATATAACTATCGCATCTACCTAGACTTTTTACATATAGTAAGTCTGTTAGACTGAACGCGGGGAAGTCTACGATGTTCACAACTCCTCTCTTCACAACTACGGGAGGTTTTGTCAAGACGGTAGAGACTTCGAGCCGTCTCCACACATATGTTGTTAATTCAGCAAATGTAGTTTTTCCCGTGCCGCCTTTAGAGCCACTGTTTATACAAATAATCACACACTACATAATGTATTTATACTCCTTAGCGACGTGTTGTATAGTTTTTAAAAAATGCTTCTGTATATGTGGAGAGAGCTTTTGTAAATGGCGAGATTTCAATTGAAGAGTTTATTGAACTTTACTACCTAAAGAGAAGGAATATACTACTCTATCTCATACGTCGAGTTTTTACGAATACAAAAACTAAGCGCTCTCTCGGCGTTTCTCATGGCTAGTCTGTATCCATCTTCTCCATCGCTGTAGTAATTGGCGAGGATTTCAGATATTTCAAAACCCGCGGCTTTGTAGAACTGTAGGGCAGTTGTGTTTGAGACTCTGGCTTCTAGAAAGACTTCTTTAACTTTTTTGTCAATAAGTAGTCTGAGCGCTGTGCATAACAACTCTCTCCCAATCCCTAAGCCTCTGTGTTCTGGCGAGACTGCGATAGATATAACATGTGCGGCATTACCTTCTATACAAGTAATAATGTAGCCCACTATCGTATTTTGTAGTACATATACATATGAATTATCTTGACAGAAACTACATAAAAATTTTAATAGTTCTATACTATATACATCATCTGGTTTAAAAGATTTTAACTCTATATCATATATTTGGTAGACATCTGACATTTGGCACTTCCTAATTGTTTTTGACACAGAGGTTTTATCTAATGTAAATATAAGGACAGAGACTAGATGTACATGTGTATGCCTTCGTAGACCTCCCTTTTAGCCCCAGTGGAGTGACTCATTTAACTAGACTCCACAAGGCGGTAGGTTTTGAAAAAGAACTTAGAGAAGTAGAAGAGGTCTTAGAAGCTGCGTTGTATGGAAACGTAAACGTTTTGGCAGTGGTCATAGCTCCGTACGGCTGGGGCAAGAGCGAGTTGTTAGACGAAGTGGAAAAGTTAGCGAAAGAGAGAGGTTTTTTAGTGCATAGAACTGCCCTCTCTCTTGGCTTTGTTATCGACTTGCCTACAAAGGGACGAGATGAGCCGTTGTTGGTGTTAATAGATGAGGCAGATGAGATATCGCGTCTAGCGGCTGTTCATAAACTTGGGGCCTTGGGAGACGAGCAGTTTATGAAACTAGTGCAGAAAACCGCGACGTTGATAAGGGCATTGTTAGAGCCCAGGTCGTATAGACATATTTTAGGAGACCCAGAGAGGTATAATAAAGTGGCGATTATAGCAGCATTTACGCCACAGCTCTACTATACAATTTTGAAAAACGTAGTGCCTGACGTGTTTGAAATTACAAGTGGGAGAGTCTACAGAGAGATTGTACTAGATACGAGATACCCCTTTTGGCAATATGTTGAAACTGTAAAACAAAGATTAGCGTCTTACTCCACTCCAGAAAGAATAAAAAGAATAGAAAGTGGAGATTTAGATGCACTTAGCCCATTTACTATTTGGGACCTCGCGGCCATCTACCATCTGGCGAAAAGAAAAGGCGAGGCCACTCCGAGATATTTAATGAAGCTAACAGCAAGGTTATTTCAACTGAAAAAGGAGGGGGGTAGATTAGCAGAGCTTTTGAGAGAAGAAGGTGTAGATATAGAACTGGACTATGATGTATTAGAGCTAGCGTTCGCCGCGATTCCATTTGACAAAAAAATCGCAGTGTCGAAAGAGATATATCTATATAAAATTCCATACAACGACAAAGATGCTCTAGCGTCGGTCAAAGAGTATTTAATACTGAAGGGAGTCGATTTCGATATAAAAGACCCAAAAAACGCGTCATACGAGCCATATGTCTATTATACATTAATTGAGGACGGCAAACTCTATGTCTATCTACTATCTGATAGAGACATAGGACTTGATAATTATTTACTTGGTAAAAAATACATTGTTTCAGAAGACATAGCACGACTGCTGGGCTGGGAGGAGACTCAGACCATAGCCGCTTTAACAAAAGAATACAGCCAAAAATTAGAAAATCCACTTGCTCTATTTGAAGAAATAGAGCGAATAGCCGGCATAGAGGGTATAAAGCTAAAGTATTGTTGTGGCTATGCCTTGTGGCTAAATAACATGGGGATTAGAGAAATCCACATATTTACGCACGTCGATAAGGAAGAAGAGTTGAAAAAAGTCGTTGAGAACTTAGCGGAGTTGATTACGCAAGGGGTTTTCAATGGCTATGCGATAGATTATATAGATATTTTTGTAACAAGCCGAGTCCTCCTCACAGACACAATTCAAAACTCTATAAGTCCGCTGCTCTTGACGTATTGGAAAAAGTACTATAAAGAGCCAGCTTCGAATTTTGTAACAATACATATATACGGCGCCGATAGATTTGAAAAATTAAAACATGAAATAATTAAATACGAAATTAATAAATTTTTAAAGAGAGAGTCTAAATTGCCTCAATTTGTAGATGTCCTACGGCTTGGAAGAGAGAGAAGTAGAGAAAATATTATGAAGTACACCCTGGCGTTGAAAAAAGGAAAAGAGAGAAAATTCGCCGCCTTGATAAAAATAGCTGAACAACTAGACCAAGGCCAAGTTGTAGAAGGCTTTAAGTCGTATAGACAAATAGAGGAGATTATACTAGACGTCATTGAAGAATCTATACATGAAAAAGAATTGAAGTCAGTAATAGGGTCGCTCTTTCCCACAAGCCTATGGAGAGATTTTAGAGAAGAAGATTTAGTAGAGCTCTTTAAACTAAGAGGCGTCGTAGTGCCGCATGGCGATAGGTTATACAAATACAATATTGAACTAGCTAGACAGTATATTACGGAACTTCTACGACAGTTAGAAGAGTTGTCTATTGTTAAAGTAGAAAAACAGACGCCGTATGGGTTATTAAAAGAATACGAAAAAATCAATGTAGAAATATATGATATAAATTTTGAAGATTTAAAAACATATGCTAAAGTTTTACGAGAGATTTTATTAAAGATATATGAAGTTAAAGAAAAGTATGAAGAAGTTAGAAAAAGACTAGAAGAAAAAATAGAAGAAAAAATTAAAATTATTAAAAGAGTTTCTTTACTTTTAGAAAAGTTACCACAGAGGAGAAAATATTTAGATATAGAAAAAGTGAAAGAGGAGGATATTAAACGTGAAGAGGCTATACTCCAGAAATACGTCGAGATTTTAAAAACTTGGGAAGAGGTTAAGGGCATAGCTAAAAGCCTAGGCCTATCTCTTGATGTAGAAAAAGATCTAGTCTTTTTACTAGAGCTCCCCGAGCCTTGGCTCGACGACTATTTAGTAAATCTAAAGCTATATGCGGTAGAGCTACAAAAGAGGTATGAAAAATATCTCGAAGAAGCTAGATCTAAAAAAACAGCGGCGGAGTGGCTTAGACAAAAACTTGGACTTGAGGGTGAAGTAGAGAAGATTATTGAAATCGCAGCGACTAAACTAGGCGTAACTACTAAGTTGTTATTCGCAGTGGCTCGTAGAGGCAGAGGAGCTGTGTTGGACATTGAGCAGTTATCCACAGAGACGGGCATGGAAAGAGACATAGTTGAAAAAGAGCTTGAAAAACTCCACAGAGTTGGAGTAGTGGAAAAGAAATATGTCGCTTAAAATAGTTATAGTAAAAGACCACGAGGAGATTCATGACGGCGATGTTGTAATAGACGCAAGAGAACCATTCCAATTTTTCGACGTGGTAATACTCGGAGGCAGAGAGATAAAGTCGATTATTGCCGTAGGCCAGACGTCAAGTGGAGTGCCAGTCGGCATAGGCAAATATACTAAAAAAGTTGTGGCGTCTATAATCAATGGGAAGATATATATAAGAGGCGTACCCCTGGCTTTGTATAAAGAAATGGGACTTTTGGAGAAAGAGCTGTCGGCTATTAAGAAAAAAAGAGATGAATTCGATATATTGATAGAGAAGTTAAAACAAATTGTTATTGCTGAGAGGAAAAAGTATAGAAGATCTCCGTCTCTATCGGCGCTAAATAACTACGTAGAGGGGCTGTCTACGTCTTTGCCGTCTCACCTAGCGGATATAGTTGAGGGAGTAGACAGAGAGACGTTAAAGAAAATACTCACAAGACTGTTTGAAGAAGTCTATTGATGAAACAGCTTCTTTCAGAGATTTTGAAATTTATAGAACTAGAGCTGCCATATGTTGAAAAAGAGGCGCCAGAGTTATTGAGATCTCTTACACATAGGTGCACAAGTGAGATGTATATAAAACATGGCGCAGTGGACTCAAGTTATATAGTGCGTAAAATAGGCCATCTAGATGTATTAATACAAACTGTTGTAGGGGTGGGAGATAGAGTGAAGAAAAAATACATAGTGCAGAAAGTAACGGGTGACATTCATCTACAAGCTAGAAGAAATGAGATAAACTTTGCAGAGTTATTAGACACAGATGTAGTGCTAATAGACGGCCCTCTCACGCCGTATGTTAAAAGTGGCGATAGACTAATAGGCGTTTCTAAAGACCCCAAAATGGCTAGGTATGGAGAAAAGATCCAAGACAGAGAGACAAGAGAGCTCTTTCAAAAAATCTCAAAACTAGTAGGAGAGAGGAGAGTTGCAGAGCTGATTCTATTAAATATGCCGCGTGGCTCATATCTAGAGCCCGCTGACTTGGGAGAGCTATACGGAACATTTTTCAAATCGGACTGGGTTCTGTATGTAGAGTTTCCAAAGAGATTTAATCCAGAAGATTTATGTAGCCTCTTTAGAAAATATCCAGTTAGACTACGCCTAGCTCATCACTTAGCTAAAGTCAATACGTCGTTTTTAGACTTAGTTAGATTATTCTCCGACGACGCATTTCTCAGCCCTAGAGAGTTGTTATGAGCCTTTATATATGTATATAAGCTGAGCCAAAGCCATATTTATACAATCTTCTAATATTTCAAA
>CAMLLK010000065.1 GCA_946480885.1 uncultured Thermoproteales archaeon | reverse complement strand
AAAGATCTATACACATCGAAATTTAAATAAATTATCTATTAATTAAACGCTCGGCGAGTTTTCTAAAGGCCTTTGCTCTATGTGAAATTCTATTCTTCACAAATTCGCCAAGTTCGGCGTATGTGTATGTCTCACCCTCTGGCATAAATATGGGGTCGTACCCAAACCCGCCAGAGCCTCTAGGACTATCTACAATATACCCCCACGTCTCGCCTTCAAAAACTTCGACCTCCCCCCCTATACATATAGCAGCTGCGCATACAAATTTAGCGCGGCGGTTAGAGACGCCTTCTAGAAGTCTCAACACGCCTTTCAGTCCAATAGTCCTATATACATATTCGGCGTACGGGCCCGGAAAGCCGCCTAAGGCCTCTATATATAGACCTGTGTCTTCAACCACGACATAATCGCCATAGATTTTACACAGCCGTTCCGCCGCTGCCGATGCGATGGCTTTGACGTCGTCATGTTGAATTTCTAACTTCTCTGCGTCTAGTCTATCCACTCCTATCCCATAAGGCTCTAAAATTTGTGAAATTTCTAAAAACTTGTGTAGATTATTTGTAACAATTTTAATACGCATTAAAGGCCCATGTGGCTCTTCACCCTAGCCAAAAGCTCGTGTTCAGGTGGCACACCGACGAATTCTACCTCTCCGAGACCTGCGTCTTCAGATTGTAAAATTACTGTAGGCACGCCGGTCACGCCGTATGTATCTGCTATGTCGGGGTTTTCATAGGCCTCTACAACTACTGAGATTACTTTTCCCTTACTCTCATAGGCGAACATATTCGCCAACAGCGCTGCGTATGGACAATATGGACAACTAGGAGTGACTACTGTCAACACGTAGACTCTCTTAGGCGCTGACTGAGCTAAATTAGATAACTCAGCCCTAGTCTTCTGCCTCAGCCCAGTTCTACCCGTGCTAAGCCTCACTATCGTCTCTATAAAGGCTCTGACTTCTTCTCCCATGGGAGCACCTAAATAACGTATAAATCCGTCTCCAAAATATATGGAGGGGACTCTATGTGTCTCTACTCCAAATCTTTTAAATACATCTTGGTTATTTATATAGTTGTATTTATTCACTTTCAATTTGCCAGGCGGTGCCAATTGAGTCAAGAGGTCGAGAAGTTCCTCAGTTGGGATACACCAATTTGTCTCTCTACCGGCGCATTCAGGACTTGTGAAGAAATTAACCTCTACTGAGTTTTCCATTTGGCTTAACATTTCTTTTATAATTTCTTTAGTCTCTTCATCTACTTCTATATGAGGCACTTCTTCGGGTCCGCCAATAGGCACAGCCATGTGGGTTTGTCGAGATGGATATATTAAACTTATCTCTTCTTTTTAGACTTCTTTTTACTCTTTTTCTTCTTCTTCTTTTTCTTCTTTGTACTAGATGTGGCAGCCGCCTTATTGATAATTTCAAAAATTTTATCTACAAGACCCTTATATTTGTTTTCAATCCTTTCTTTAACTTCTTCTATAGTCACTTCAGATTGTTGACGCCAGATAGATAAGTCTAAAAAAAATCCATAGCCTTCTACAAATCTCCAGGGGTCTAAAGTCTGTTCTCTCAACTCTCTAATCACTGATGGCGATGCCTTTTTTTCATACGGAATAACAACGAATAAATAGCCTAGTTCAGTATCTTCCACAACCTGTAGCTTACCTCTCTCTCCTAATAGTTCAAATACAATGTTCACAAAGTCGAGAAAAAAAATTATTTATATGTCTGTGGGAGAGTAGAGATTAATTTCTTCACAGCCTCTACACTCTGGTTGAACTTCTCTCGCTCGTCTTCAGTTAACTCAATCTCTAAGACTCTCTCTACTCCCCGCCTCCCTAGCACTATAGGCACTTCTACAGGCACCTCTCTAACTCCATATTCCCCCATTAAAATAACAGAGGCTATAAGAGTCCTCTTGGAGTCTCTTTTCACAGCCTCCGCCATGACTGCCAAGCCGGCGCCGGGGGCCCAGTTCGAAGAGAAGCCCCTCAACTCAGTGATTTTCGCCCCCGCCTTGACTGTCTCCTCTACTATTTCTGCAATTTCTCTCTCTGTGAGTAATTTACTAAGAGGAACTCCATGTACAAAACTCTTCGAAGGGACTGGGAACATACTCTCTCCGTGTTGCCCCAAGACAATTGGGAGGATAGACGCCGGAGATACCCCCAATCTCTTCGCTGCGTAATATGCTAACCGGCCGGCGTCTAACACGCCGCTGAAACCTATTACTCTCTCTCTTGGGAAGCCTGTGGCCTTCCACATTACGTAGGTCATAGCGTCAAGCGGATTTGTGGTTAATATCACGACGGCGTCTTTTGTATATTTCTTAATCTCGACACCTATTTCATAAACAATCTTAGCGTTCGCTTCAAGGAGTTGTTCTCTCGTCATGCCTGGCTTCCTCGGCAGTCCGGCTGTGACTATCACCAAGTCGCTCCCCTCCATGTCGCGGAGATCATTAGAGCCAAGATATTCAACATCTAGACCCAGGATAGAGCTCATATGGTTTAGATCAATAGCCTCGCCTTGCGGCAATCCCTTGACTATATCTATAAGCATAATTTTTGTATCTATTTTCAACATCCCCATAAACGCCGCAGCTGCTGTGCCAACACGTCCAGAGCCCACTATTGTAATCATATTTTCACTTCATTTGAAAATATTAAAACTTTTACAACTACCTTTGTTGAAATTTATATTATAATTTTCCTTTACTAAGTACTCTAGCTGCTACAATAAGTGGGTGCCAGACTGGCGCCGTGTCGGGCATGTAGCCGAGGTCAGAGAAGAAGAGGTCTCCAATGGCGTATTCAGATTGTATAGCCACAGCTGCTATGTCTACATAAGCTGCAGCTATTGGACTGCGCCCCACTACTTGCGCGCCTAGAATTCTACCCGTGCCTTCTTCTGCCACCAGCTTTACATGGACGGTCTCTACGCCAGGCATATAGTGAGCCTTTGTGCGGGCTTTAATCAAAGCGCTCTGAGTCTTAAAGCCGTTTTGAACAGCCTCTTTCTCACTTAGGCCAGTCTTTGCAATATATAAGTCGAAGAATTTCGTCACGGCGGTACCTACGACTCCCGGAAATTTCAACACGCGGCTCTTGACGGCGTTGCCCCCGGCGACTTGTCCTTCTTTATTTGCAGTAGGGGCTAGGGGAATCCACACTCTCTTCCCGGTCACTCTATGCGTCTTCTCTGCCACATCGCCGGCGGCGTAGACGTCGGGGACAGAGGTCTCCATATATTCATTTACGTCGACGGCGCCAGTGGAGCCCAGCCTAGCACCGGCTCTCACAGCCAAGTCTACGTCGGGCCTTACACCCACGGCCAGTACTACTTCATCTACTCGATACTCCCCCCTCTCAGTAACAACTTTTTCAACATGCTCAGCTCCTCTAAACTCTACCACCCCCTCTCCCAAGTGGAGCTCTACTCCTCTGTTTTTCATCTCTTCCGAAACTATTGCCGCCACGTCTTTATCCAAGGCGCCGGGTAGAACTTGGTCAAAAATCTCAAACAAAAGCACTCTCTTTCCCATGTTCAACAAAACCTCAGCCATCTCCACTCCTATGTAGCCCCCGCCTACAATCGCCACGGTCTTTGCCTTTTCTAAATGCCCCTTTAAACTCGGCACCTCTACCGGGTGTCTCATAGTCAAAATGCCCTTTAGGTCAACCCCCGCTATTTTAGGCACTAGTGGCCGTGCCCCCGTTGCGATTACTAATTTATCCCACTGTATCTTCTCTCTAACCTCTCCCCTTGACGCTACTATATACCTCTTGTCTACATCTACATCTTCGACCAATGTGTTAGTCAAGACTTTTATACCACGCTCTTTTTCAAACTCCTCAGGTCTATACGTCATTAAATCTTCATAACTCTTCACTAAGCCCCCCACAGCATACGGCATGCCACAAGGCGCGTGGGTAATCATAGAGGTTTTTTCAATTAATATAACCTCGGCCGATGGGTCTAGCCTCCTGGCCCTCGCTGCGGCGGAGGCGCCGGCAGCACCTCCTCCTATTACTACTACCCTCACCATGTATATCTGACGATGTGCGCTTTTAAATTATTTACAGTTGGCGAAGCTGAGGACAGACTCTACAAATGTTTTAAACTGAGGCGCAGTTAAAAAGCCAGGCGCCACCTCTACGGCTTGTCCATCTACAAATGCGACAGTGGCAGGCGTCCCCATAATCCCAAGAGACACAGCCAACATATAGAACTCCTCTATGTCAACTTTTATGAAATTTGCATAGTCTCTATACATAGACCCCACTTGTCTAAAAATTGGGTCGAACATCTGACAATATGGACAAGTCTTTCCGAAAAACATCACAAAAGCCACTCTACAGCCAGAGACAGCCTTTTTAAATTGTTCATTATGTCTAACAACATAGCCGGGCATGTAGCTGACAGTACAACACTTCGGGGCCCTCCCCCGACCAGATAGCTCAATCGCCTTCTTCCAAATCAGCCTATCTATGTCGTCCACGACAAACGGCTACGTTTTTAATTTATAAATGTTAAAAGATTTACAAATGGCCTTCGACCCAGAGGCAGCCGGCGCGGTGGCTATTAGAGTCCTACGATTCATTAGAGTAGAACATACAATATTTACACTTCCCATGGCCTACGCGGCGGCTTTATTGACGGGGGGCGTCTTAGACATGTGGAAGGCCTTGTTTATAGGACTCGCAGTCTTTGGCCTAAGGACCGCTGGTATGGCTTGGAACAACATAGCAGACTACCCCATAGATAAACTAAACCCTCGGACACAGGAGAGGATGTTAGTATCGGGTAAAATAACCTTTAGACAAGCCTTCGGAGTATTCACAACGGGCGTGTTGATATTTGTCACATCCGCCGCGCTGTTGGGGACTTGGCCGCTACTCCTCGCACTCCCCTACCTAGCCGTAGTGTTGACATACCCATATGCAAAAAGAATCCACTGCCTCCCACATCTACACCTCGGCGCCGTCTACGCCCTAGTTCCACTAGGCGCCTCTATAGCCATGTATCCAGAAGATATATTAGAGGCTTTGTACAACACGCCGTGGCTACTACTAATCGCCGCCGCTTTGTGGGTGACGGGATTTGACATAATTTATTCAAAAGCTGACGTAGAGTTCGACAAGGCGCACGGCCTGGGGAGCGCGGCAGCGTGCTACGGTAGAAAAACAGCAGACGTGTTGGCTATCGCCTTACTCACAGCCTCGGCCACCCTCTATGTGGCGAATTACCTACAGTACAGCCTCGCCCCACTGGGGCTGGCAGTGACAATTACAGCTGCAGTAATTGAAGTGGCTTCTGCTATAATCGGCGTGAGAGGAGATGTGAAGAGCGGATTTAACCTAAACCTATCGGTAGGGGTTTTAGTACCGACGGGGATATTCCTAGGATTTGTCTAACTCTTAATATGTTCGTAGCCGACGACGTATATGCCGTCGACAACGCCTAGCCCGCCCTCGCGGCCATGTGGCGACGGCCTTTCGTCGCCTCTCAACTCAGTGGCTTGCTGGACGGCGGCGGCGAATCTACTCACTAAATCTCTATCTATTCCCTCAATGATTATATCCTCTTTGCCTTTCACCTCTACTTTAACTCCCTTCGGGATCTCTAACACAATTTTAGACTTCCTACCTAGAAAGTTCTCAATAATTAATTGACTACCCTGGACTTTTATCAACATTGGGAAATGTGTATATATAACTTTGAGTTTATATCTCCACCCCTTAGTCACGCCTAGAAACATATTTCTAAGAATGCCTTTATATGTACCAAGCAAAGCATACTCCCGCTTCCTCGCGCCGAAAACCTCTAACACAATTTTCCCATCTACAATAGACATCACCACTGGCGTATTTCTAAACTCTTTGACTATCTCACCAAGAGGGCCTCTCACTTTTACAACATAGTCAAATGGCCCTGTCCTCTCTATTGAGACTTTAACCCCCTCCGGCACCTCCACCACTTCGCCGCCGTGGGCAACACGCATAGGCACAATCAAGACCTAATATAAAAATTTAAAGTCTTGGTGGGCCCGCCGGGATTTGAACTCCCGGGGGTCTATCCCCACCCGGGACCTCCCGGTGTCTCAGGCAAATTAGCCATATCAGCCGGGCGCTTTGGCTCGACTAGACGTCGCCTAACCGGGCTAAGCCACGGGCCCCGTGCTAAAACTCACAGATGCTTATAAAATTTTCTCCCACGTCGACTAGGGGTGTGGAACGAGATCGGAAGAGCACACGTCTGAACTCCAGTCACGAACGGTTATCTCGTA
>CAMLLK010000064.1 GCA_946480885.1 uncultured Thermoproteales archaeon | reverse complement strand
ACGCGATAACCGTTCGTGACTGGAGTTCAGACGTGTGCTCTTCCGATCTAATAAAGCTATATATTTTGTAAATAAGGTTTTTATATATTGCGGCGGCCGGGATTCGAACCCGGGATCAACGGCTTTCTTCGGAGCGTGGGAGGCTTGTGGAGAGGCCCGGCGCCTCTACGCCATCCTAAACCAGGCTAGACTACCGCCGCGGTTTATATTAAATTGTAGAAATTAAAAATTTATCGTATGTCAAGTCGCTAAGGATTTTTAAGACCCCATCTTTTGTGTGTCATGGCTGAAATTCTTAGAGTAGAGAAACTAGACGTAGGCTACGGGAAGTTTCATATAATCTTTGGCGTCGACCTCGTTGTGAATTCTGGCGAAATAGTAGTTCTACTGGGCCCCAACGGAGCTGGCAAATCTACTTTATTAAATGGCATAGTTGGTCTAGCCGATGTCTACAGTGGGCGTGTTAGCTTCTTAGGTCGAGACATCACAGGCAAGCCCCCGCATGAGGTTATACCTCTAGGAATTGCATATGTTATGCAGTCGCCTAATAACTTCGGCACTCCTAATATATTTGGAGAGCTGACGGTATATGAAAACCTCTTAGTAGCATCTACAGGTATCCCCAAGAAAGAGATTGAGAATAGGATGGAGGAAGTTTTCAAAGTTTTTCCAAAGCTTAGAGAGTTAAGAAATCGAAAAGGTAAGTTTCTATCTGGAGGGGAGCGTCAGATGTTGGCAATTGGGATGGGTCTGATGAAAAAGCCGAAACTTATAATGCTTGACGAACCTACGGCGGGGCTAGCTCCGAAATTAGTAAGCGACTTTTTTACAGCTATAAGAGATATTAAAAAATTGTTTAACGTATCGATTCTCCTTGTTGAACAAAATGCTAAGAAAGCGTTAGAGATTGGCGACAGAGCTTATGTATTAGTCACGGGTAGGATTAAATACAGCGGCGACGTAAAGAATTTAGATGAGAATATGTTAGCGACGCTATTTCTAGGACAGTGACTGTGGAATTGCCCCCAGGTGTTAAGTACAGATTGTATAAAACTAAGAAGTATACGATCTACTATCTAATGGATGACATCGAAATTGGCAATAACTTCGATAAGAAAATAGTGAGAGGCGACCACGAGTTCTACTTTTTTGGCAACCTTGTTGTAGTGAAGCCTGTTAGAGCGACTTCTCAAGTTCGAGAAGGTCTTTCAACCTAATTTTTACAATTTTTCCGCCTGGCAACTCTCTCACTATTATAAAATCTAGAAGTCCACGCCTAAACTCTTCCATTGCGATAATCACTGGGTCTGTAGAGCCTACTTCTTTTATATCTACAAGAGGGGCGGCCCCCATCGCTAATTGCATAGCTCTCGCGCCGATTATACGAGCTACTTCATATTTCGTCAGACGAGGGGGGTAGAAATCTCTCTTGTGCAAGGCACTTTCTAGAAGTTGTGTAAGTCTTTGAATTTTTTCTAAAAATTCTTTAGTAGTTACAGATTCCACAGGAGTTTGACAAAGCCGGTTTATAAAATTTAAGCCAGAGGCTTGAAAAAACTAGTCGAATTTACTCTCTCCGCCTTTCTCTTCTTCTTCTTCGCCTTTCTTTCCTTTCTTCTCTTCTTTCTTCGGCGCACCTGCGGCGATGATATCATCAATTCTCAAAATCATTATAGCAGCCTCTGTGGCAGACTTAATAACTTGCTTCTTTACTAATAGCGGATCCCATACATTTAGAGCGGCCATGTCTGTTATCTTGCCGCCGAGTACGTCAATGCCGGCCGACAACTCACCATTGTCATGTCTCCGCCTAAGTTCTGCGATTGCGTCGACTGGGTCGAGACCTGCTGTAAGAGCTAGCACTGTTGGTATAAATTCTAATGCGTCTGCGAATTTCAAAGCAGCTAATTGTTCTTTCCCTGGGAGCTTTCTCGCAAATTCTCTAACTCTTCTGGCCACTTCTATCTCAAAGGCCCCGCCTCCTGGGACAATCTTCGCCTCTCTGAATATATCTCTTGCGACATGTAGCGCGTCTTGGAGAGATCTCTCGACCTCGTCTAAAATTCTGTCACTGCCGCCACGAACAAGAATTGTTACAGCTCTGGGATTGGGTATATCTTCGACGAATACCATCTTCTCCTCTCCAACTTTCCTCTCCTCCACAAGGCCCGCAGTTCCTAAGTCTTCTGGCCTTGCGTCTTTTATAGAAGTTATAATTTTTGCACCTGTGGCTCTTGCCAATTTCTCAATGTCGCTGCGTTTTACTCTTCTAATAGCCATAATGCCCTTCTTTGCCAAGAAGTGTTGTGCCACTTCGTCTATGCCTTTCTGTGTGATGACGACGTTGGCACCGATGGATGCTAAGTGGTCGACATATGATTTAAGGATACTCGCCTCTTGGTCTAAGAAAGCTTTAATTTGGTCGGGGCTTGTGACTGAGATTTTTGTAGTCCACTCTGGCTTTTCAATTTCCAACGGGGCGTCTAGAATGGCTATTTTAGCATTGGTAATGCGTTTAGGCATGCCCGGGTGGACCACTTCTTTGTCTAACACTACGCCTCTGACGAGCTGTGTCTCGTATATAGACTTGCCCTTCTTCTTTTCGATTTTTATCCAGTCTAGGTCTAGGTATGGCTTTCCGTCTCTCATCTCGACGGCTTGTAACGCGGCCTCAACTACAAGACTGGCGAGATAGTCTTTAGTCTCTGCAACCACCTTAGAGGACAGAGCATTAGAAACTACTTTTAATAACTGTTCTTTAGTCAACTCAATAGGCTTTGCTATTTCTTCAGATACCTTAAGCGCTTCATCGGCGGCTTTCTTATAGCCGTCGATAACAATCGTTGGGTGAACACCCTCCTCTAGAAGCTCTTCACCCAACTCAAGTAATTTACCTGCGAGGACTACGACAGTTGTTGTTCCGTCGCCCACTTCGGCGTCTTGTGCCTTGGCTACTTCAATTAACAACTTGGCCGCGGGGTGTTGGACCTCCATCTCTTTGAGAATAGTGGCGCCGTCGCCAGTTATAGTGACGTCTCCAAACGCATCTATTAACATCTTGTCCATACCTCTGGGGCCTAGCGAAGTAGCTAGAATCTCAGATATCACCTTGGCTGCTTGTATATTAGATCTTCTAGCATCGACACCCGTGGTCCTCTGACTACCCTCTTTTAGTATCATTACGGGAACTCCAGTCCTAGGAGCTTGCTGTGCCATGGCTTGACATAAATTGTGCATATAAAAATTTTTTCATCTCAAACTAAGAGCGTAGGTAGGCAAATTCTTTAGAACATAATATATGTATATAACTGTATATAAATAGGAGAGACTCGATAACTATGAAGTCAATGGTCTGGATAATTGTTGGCATAGCCTATACTTCTAGCTACACTAGGTGAAATACTGACAGAGCGAAGTGGTGTTGTGAATATCGGACTTGAAGGCATAATGTTAATGGGGGCTTTATTTGCGCCGCTTTTCGTAGAATATTTATAAAATAGGCGTCAATCTCCCTGCTAACATGTGGCCTATTGTCGGCATGGCGGCCGCGGCTGTAGTAGGCGTAGTGGTTGGACTAATACATGGCCTAGTGTCGCTTATCTAAATGGGAATCAAATAATCAGCGGCGTTGCTATAAGTCGCCGCCGGAGCTGTAGCATATATAATTGAGGCGTATTGGGGAGTGGCCGGTTATAAACAAGTGCCGGAATGGGTAAGAGGGGACCCGTTCACAATAGCTCTGTCGGCGATACTTGTGGCGGTGGCTATGTGGTACATACTTTTTAAATCGAGGCTGGGGATTATCATAAGAGCGTGTGGAGAACACCCAGAGTCTTCCTACAATATCGGAATCGACGTAGACTTATCGCCACGTCGGTCTGCGCAGGTTTAGTGGCGTTGGCGGGGGCATATCTCAGTATAGCCTATCTATCAGTAGTTACAAAAGAGATTTCGGCAGGCAGAGGCTTTATAGCGTTGGCTAATGTTGTGTTTTCAAACTGGATTACAGCCGTCGTTGGGGCGTTTATATTCGGTTTTTTTGACGCCATCTCCTACTGGATTCAAACTCTAGGAGTTGCGAGATATGAACTGACTAGAATTGTGCCTTACTTAGCAACTCTTTTAATTGTTGCCGGCGCTATCGGGAAGGCGAAGCCGCCTCGCGCTCTTGGGAAGACTTTTAAGAAGGAGTAGTTATTTAAATATTGAAAGTAAAACACGCCATTTGTCATCAAGCTCTTCTTCTAATAGTTTAATATCTTCATCTGTTAGATGGCTAAATCTACCTTGTAGTTTAATATAATCTTTCAAAGGTCTTCTCTTATTTTTATCAATATAGATAGTACTAGGTGGATTTAGTTTAAATTGTCCATTGTCATACTCCCATAGAATCCACATGCCGGTCTCCACAGCGAGTCTAGCAATTTCAACAGTCTTTGATGGGTCGTATCTCCAACCCGGCGGACATGGCGTGTGTAGATGTATAAATTTAAAGCCTCTGATCTCTGCGGCTCTTTTTAGTTTTCTATAGAAGTCTTGTGGATATGCAATATTCGCCGTCGCGACATAGGGCACTCCGTGCATAGCCATGAGCAACGCCACGTCTTTCTTTCTCTCGCGCTTGCCCATGGGGGTGGTGGTCGTCCACGCAGTTTTTGGAGTAGAGCTACTACGTTGTATCCCCGTGTTCATATAAGCCTCGTTGTCGTACATAATGTAGATAATATTACTATTTCTCTCCGCCGCGCCGCTTAATGTCGCAAATCCAATATCCGCAGTACCTCCATCGCCTGCCCACACTACAGCATGGCCTCTAGCTCCCAGAGTTTTAAAAGCCTCGGCTATACCCGTCGCTACAGCTGCCGCAGAGGCGAATGGAGTATTTAGAATTGGTACATTTAGGCTAGTCTTTGGCGCCAGGCCTTGTATTACTGATGCACAACTGGCAGGTATTACTAAAACAGATTCGTCTCCCAGAGCCATAGAAAGTACTCTAAGACCTATCATCATGCCACAACCTGCACACGCGGCGTGGCCAGGCAAGACGTATTTTTTCTTTGGAAGCTGGTCTAGACGGAAGCTCATATTATAAATTCTAAATCTCTATACTTACCCTCAATTGTATTTTTTATAGTTTCGTAGAAATTAACTGCGTCGAAGTCTACACCCGCTATGCCCGCGACTATATTAAACACTTGGGCTTTTGTTAAAATAGATTTTATCTCTACTCCAATTATTCCTCCAAGTGGTGAGATGTTTCGGTCGTATACTATAACTTTATTAAATTGGTCAAGTTTCTTAATCTCCTCGCTTGGGAAAGGCCTCAAAAACCTCAGCCTCATGAGTCCAATAGACATACCTTCTTCTCTTAATTTATCCACGGCTTGTTTAGCGTCGCTACACCATGCACCTGTACAGACAACTATATACTTTGCATCGCTTGATCTATACCACTCTACTAAGCCCCCATACCGACGGTTAAACATATTTCCGAACTCTTCGTCAATTTGTTGTATTATCTTTTTCGCATTTTGCTGAGCCTCGTAGATAGTAGAAATTTTATGTCTGGCGTGTATTCTATTATCCGAGGGCAAGTTTCCAAAGGTGACTGGATGTCCAGGCCGCAGCAGTAGTGGGACGTCTTGTCTACGTGGAGGTAGGAATTTATCCACTACCTCTTCTGGAGGTATCTCCACAGGCTCTGTAGAGTGGCTGAGGACAAATCCATCTATGCCCACGGCAACGGGAAGAATTGCATTCTCTGCGATTTTAAATGCCTGAATAGTTAAATCAAAAGCCTCTTGTACGGTTTCGGCCATGGATATAATCCAACCCGAGTCTCTTAATGTAAGTATGTCGTTGTGTTCAATATGTATATTCCAGGGCGGGCCTATAGTACGAGTTACCACAGCCATGACCACCGGCGCTCTACTCAACGCAGTCCACCATGTGGCCTCGTACATATATAGTAATCCATGTGAAGAAGTCGCAGTGAAAGACCTGGCGCCGGCCATTGCAGCGCCGTATACAACAGACATTGCAGAAAATTCAGACTCGACATTTACAAAACTAGACTTCAATTCGCCTCTTTCGACAAACTCGGCGAGTTTTTCAACTATTGAAGTCTGTGGAGTGATTGGATACGCAGCTATAACATGAGGCTTTGCCATTTTGACGGCATAAGCAACTGCGTGGTTGCCTGTCAACGCCGTTTTTTTCACCGTAATTGACTTCATGACTCCTGCACCATTTCAATAGCTTTTGTTGGACAGACGTCGGAACATATGCCACAGCCTTTACAGTAGGTATAGTCTATCTTTACTTTACTTCACTTTTCACAGTCAATTAAAG
>CAMLLK010000063.1 GCA_946480885.1 uncultured Thermoproteales archaeon | reverse complement strand
CTCTTCCGATCTATGTAGCTCAGAGGGGCACGAGGCTATAAAACTACACTGGGGGCGTAGCTACGGCGCTCTGCCCTCTGAGCTTGTCAAAAGGCCTGTGGTCTTCTGGGCACTCGACGCCTCTGTCTCTTTTATCCACGGCTGGGTGCTGGCGAAGAGGAGTGGGAAAAAGACGGCTGCCGTCGACGTGGTGTGGAACACCACTATGAAAAATGTAGACATCCCAGTGTTGGTGCGCCCCGGCACAGACGTAGTGCTAGCCCTTGGGGTGGCTAGAGAGCTTATACATAGAGATCTCTACAACAGAGACTTTATAGAAAGGCACACGGCGGGTTTTGAAAAATTTAGAGACTACGTAGAGAGATTTACCCCACGTCTAGTCGAGGAAGAGACGGGGGTTGATAGAGAGACTTTTTACAAACTCGTTGAGCTCTACGCAGAGAGGCCTGTCTCAGTGATTGGACTGGCGCTGAGCCGTATAGAAAATGGCGGAGACGCTGCGAGGGCTATTTCACTACTCCACGCAGTGCTCGGAGACCCCGGCGGCTTTTTCTACTCAAACTCAGGGGCTTGGGGGATCGATTTTAAATACCTAAGAGGTCTACATATCTCTCAGCCATCTAGAGTGGTGTCTATGGGGGCAGTTGGGCGTAAAATCGCCGAGTTCTCTCTAGTCTATGTCTGGAATGCAAACCCCGTGTTGACGCTGCCACAGGGAGACAAAATAGCAGAGGCCGCGGCTAGGGGCGACTCAACGCTTGTCGTACACAGCCCCTTTTTCGACGAGACCGCCGAGTCGGCCCACATAGTACTGCCGGCGCCGACGTATTTAGAAAAAGAAGATGTAGTATATAGCTACTGGCATAACTACTTAGTCTACAATAGACCTGTCTTTTCGCCAATGGGCGAGGCTAGAGACGAAGTCTGGGTAGTGAGAAAATTGGCTAAGTTATTGAGACTGGAAAACCACCCCCTATTTGTAGAAGACCCGTGGGCAGCGGTCGACAACGCAATTAAAGACACGGGCGTCTCTGTCGACGAGTTGAGAATAAAAGGCGTCGTTGAGTTAAAGCCTCCTGACTACTACCGCTTCCCCACGAAGAGCGGCAAAGTGGAGTTCTACAGCGGCGCCGCAGAGGAGAGGGGGCTGCCCCCCCTGCCTCATTACAGACCGCCGCCGAGAGATCGATACGTCCTTACCTTCACGGCGGACCCGCGCTACACTAATAGCCAGTTTAGAGATATATACGGCGAGCCAAAGCCAGTGGTTCATATAAACCCAGGAGACTACGTAGGCGGCTGTGTAGAGATATACAACGAGTGGGGCTCTGTAGTACTAAACGCAGTGGCAGACTCATCTGTGCCGAGAGGCGTAGTCCTCTACGTGGGGGTGGGTAAAGATTTGAGGGGGTCTCCTATAAATAAAATAGTTAGGGGCGACCCCGGGCCCTACGGCGGCTCTCCTAAGCTATACACGACGTATGTATACATGAGACAGTGTTAATATATCTAGAGTTTCAATACTACGTGTTTGACAACCATATACACTGTCATGAATTTCCGCAGGTGGAGTTAGAGTCATATGTTAGACAGTGGAGGCTTGTATGTGTCTCAGACGACTTAGCCTCTTCGAAAAAGACCTTGGAGATAGGCGGTGTTGTAAAATGTCTTGGGGTACACCCCTGGAGAGTGGCTAAGACAGATTTAAAAGAGCTAGGCGAAGTTGTTAAACTAATTGAAAAAGAAGAGGTGGAGTGTATAGGAGAGGTGGGGCTCGATAAAAAATTTGTACCTGAGAGTTTTGAAAAACAGCTAGAGTACTTCCGTATATTTCTAAAAGAGGCTAGAGAATTTGGACTAGTGGTTAATATACACGCCCCAGACGCCTGGTGGGATGTAGTAGAGGAGTTGAGAAGAGCCGATGTAGACAGGGCGTTGATACATTGGTACACTGGCCCTATACAGCTACTAGATGTTGTTAAAGACCTTGGTTACTACATCTCTATTAACCCCGCCGTGGTAATTCAGAAAAAACACCAAGCCGTGGCGCAGGCGGCGGATAGACGTATTGTAGTTCTAGAAAGCGACGGGCCTTATGAATACAGAGGGCTGAGGCTGTCGCCCCCCGCCATAGAGAAGACTATTGAAAAACTCGCCGAGTTGTGGGGGTCGACGCGTGAATATGTAATAGAAGTCGTAGAGAATAACGCGGCGAGGCTATGGAGGGCGTAGATAGAATTATTGACCTATTGGCCAAGGTCAGAGAGAGGGCCTCTTCATTAGTTCTACAGATACAAGGCAGATATCTAGCCGTCGGCGATTTACACGGAGACATTGACACACTTGAGAAAATTCTCGCAGAGTGGGAGGCCCCATATCTCTTCTTAGGAGACTACGTAGATAGGGGAGACAGGGGGCTGGAGGTGGTTACTAAAGTATTTGAGTTAATGCTCGACGGGAAGGCCGTAGTCTTACGTGGAAACCACGAGTCGCCGATTATGAACGCCGAGTGGGGTTTTTTAGATGAGTTGTGTGACAAACTTGGACGTAGATGTGGAGTAGTTTATAAAGAGTTTGAAAAAACCTTCGCCTCTCTGCCGCTTGTGGCTGTAGTCAATAGAGAGATAGTGGCTCTACATGGCGGCGTTCCTTTTAGAGAAGACATGACGCCCGCGTCTATAGACGAAGTGGCTAAGGCCACTGACTTAATAGAGCCGAGACACCCCCTGGCGTTTCAAATACTGTGGAACGACCCCTGTCTCTGTGACCACTACGCCCCCAGCCCGAGGGGCGCCGGGGCCTGGCTCTTTGGGCGTAGGGCAACTGCGGCGTTTCATAAAACACACGGCACCAAGATTCTCATAAGAGGACACACATACGTCCAGAGCGGCTGTGCACAACACCACGACGGCTCTGTCTACACAATTTTTTCATCTACAGCGGGGCCTTACAAAAAGACTAAGCCAAAGGTGGCTCTAGTCAAAGACTCAGTAGAGGTGTTAGACATATCTACTAAAAACGCCGAGCGGTGTCCAAAAGTTTAGGGACACTCGGCTCTCAGCCCCTTCGGCGGCCTGACACCTCTCTGGCCTTGGTAGGCGCCTTGGTACAACGCCCTCCCCTCCGCCTTTACTAATATTAAGTGTAGGAATCTCATACCTCTCTTCAACACTATTGTATTTGGAGACTCGTTCACCACCTCTATTGTAATATTTCCCTCAAAGCCCGCGTCTACGACCGTGGGGGGTATGACCAAGCCGTATCTAGCTAGAGTAGACCTCAGATTGGCGAGTCCCACCACGTCGTCAGGCATTTTGACATACTCCTCCGTAGTCAACAACACAAAATTCCTCGGGGGGATCACCACCTCCTCCCCCTTCACCACTCTAAACAAATGAGCCGCGTCCTCTAGATCACAAGGCCTCACCACAGAGCCCTCGTACGCATATATGGCGTACTCGCCCCCTATACGGAGGTCAAGTCCATTCTCTCTCACGGCGTCTGGGTACAGAGGGTCAATTTTCAAACGGCCTAGTGTAATTAATTTTTTCAACTCGTCGTTAGCTAGTATCATGGTAAGGTATAGCTCTCTATTTATACATATACATTGTATTGTGTAAACACTACACTTATATTTTGAGCCCTTTTTATAATTCAATGGAGTTGATAAACGTTTTTAAGACGCTGTCTCAATTGATGTCACATCCCGTATTCGGTGGGTGGATGTGGTTTATGATAATCGCCTTCACCTTGGCGTTTATAGCCTCTCTACCTCCGAGGAGGCCTCTGGGAGAGTGGCTAGGAGACTTTTTCGTAAGGTGGGGCCTCGCCGGTCTTTTAGTATGGTTTGTAGTCAATGGGATATGGGCCGTTAGAGAGGTGTTAAACGAGAGATTAATAATACCCTTTAGCCCAATCGAGGCATATCTAGAGTACGCCAGTGTCTGGAGTGCCGTGTTGACAGGTATGGCTACCTTCCTCTTCTTCGGGTCCGCTCTACTGCTGAGGGCAATATTTGCAAAAGAAGAAATACCAAAAGGCGTAGTATACTACCGCCAAGAGGTTGTCATTGCAGACCCCCACTCAAACACAGCTCTTCCCCAGGCTGAGAGTAGGAAAGTACCTGTTGTTGTTGTAGACAATAGAAAGAAGGGAGAGGGCTAGCCTGGGTGTATATAGGCTAGCACAAGCACGACATCTTCTTTTTTCACTGGTGTAGAGAGCCCGTTTAGGAGTCTAATATCTACGTCATTAACTGCGACGTATATATCAGCTCTCAACTTTCCATCTGGTTTTACAACCCGTTCGTATAGTCTCTGAGAAACTACGGCTAGATTTCTCAATACATCTCTCACGGTTGTCCCATCTACCTCAATCTCAGAGACGCCGCCGGCTAACGCCACTAATACTCCGCCGAGTTTAACCTTGACCATTTTTACTATAGAAGTGAATATTTCTATGTTTTGCGCCAAGTACGGCCCGGTGACTCTGGGCTGGGATTACTCCAGTATTACTATTAAACCTGTCTGTAGCCGATGGGTGAGTCTCGAGGATTTTATAGACTTGATAGATTTCAACTATGTAGATAGAAGACTTATATGGCTTCTCAGCATTCCTAGGGGCTTTGTCACGACTTATAGAGCGCTGGGCGAAGTCTTAGACATGTCTCCAAGAGCTGTGGGAGTGTTACTGCGCAACAACCCTCTGTATGTAATACTGCCATGTCATAGAGTTGTGAAGAGTGATCTATCTCTGGGGGGCTATAGATGGGGCGTAGAAATTAAAGAGAAGTTGTTGAAATTTGAGGGGGCTTTATGCGGCGCGAAGCCGTGTAGAGTGACTAAGCCTGGGTATGTAGCGGACGTGAAGTCGGCTTTGTTGAAAAGCTTAGGAATAGATAAAAATTAACTTCGACAGAGCTATATGCCTCTTAAAGTGAAGATCGATAGATCTAAATGTGTCGTGGCGCATTTCTGTATGTTCTACGCCCCCACAGTCTTTATCCAAGGCGAGGGCGGCAAACCTGTGGTCTCTCCTGAGTATGCAAGAGACGGTGTGGAGGTCGGCGTGGTGCCTGATGAGTTAGAAGAATCTGTTAGAGAGGCAGAGCTCCACTGTCCCTCGAAGGCTATTAGAGTGTATAGAGAATGAAGTATAAGGCGGTTATTCTAGACGTTGACGGGGTCATAACGCCCTTCCGCTCTGCTTGGCAGAGATTACATAATGTCTTGGGCACCGATGGGGAGTTGAATAAACTACTCTACAAACTTGGGGTCATTGACTACTATGAGTGGGCTCTATACGACGTTTTATTGTGGCATGGAGCACCACGTAGATTTGTAGAGGCGTATTTTCAAACAACTAAGGGGCTAGATACTCTTTGTAAAGTACTTCATAACTCTGGCGTCTATTCAATCGCTCTCTCTGCGGGGGTGGGGTACACTAGAAAGTTAGCACGGTGTTTTCACTTCTATGTAGTAAATGAGTTGGTGTATAAAGACGGCGCAGTCAACACCATTGCTGTATCAGTCAGCGATAGAAATAAAGACCAGGTCGCTGAGGAGATTTTAAGTCTACTCGGCGCGTCGTGGCAAGATACAGTAGCGATAGGTGACGGCGAGGCGGACCTCCCCATGTTGAAAAAAGCAGGCTATTCTATAGCATTTAACCCCGTAAGTGAAGAAGTGGCTAGATCTGCAGATGTAGTGATTAGAGCAGATACTCTATACCCACTGGCTAAGTACTTAAATACATTGCTTAAATAAGTCGTGATGACCACTACCGATTTTGAAATATGATTGAGCCGTCCCAGACTGATAAATTATATATAGTGGTAAATACTTGTGGAATTTAGAAAAATAATTAGAGTGGGGGAGAGGTCTTTTGGAATAACTCTACCGAAAGAGTGGGTAGAACTAAACGGCTTAGAGATAGGCTCACTTGTGGCGGTGATAGTAGACCGAAATAAAATTACAATACTTCCAAAATCTGGAAAAGGAGAGGGACACAGTGTTAGAGTAAAATGTGACAATGTAGAGAAATTAGTTAGAGACATAATCGCATACTATATAGAAGGCGTAGATGAAATAGAAGTAGAGACTAGAAATCTATCTGAAGCTATTTCAAAAATCGAGGGTAAGCTGCCCGGCGTTGTGTTAATGGAAGTCGGCGGCGTTTTGAAACTACGTATCGTCACAAGAGAGGACATAGACATAGATGAAGCTGTGAGAAGTATGTATACTACTGTAGACGCTATGTTTCAGTTATTTCTTAAAATGTTGTCAGAACAGAAGAGGAGTCTAGTAGGCGAAATCCTCCGTCTAGACGACCAATTGGATAGATTATATTTTTTCTCTTTAAGA
>CAMLLK010000062.1 GCA_946480885.1 uncultured Thermoproteales archaeon | reverse complement strand
ATTATCTCTATATATTTCATAGAGAGTCATCTATATTTTAACTGTTCTGAGTCAATTGTAATTATTATATAACCTGATACATAATCTACGTCTACTTCTTTAGCCAACATTTCTAGTGTCACGTGTTGTATTTTTTTCGCAACAGCCTCCGCAGACTCTCTACTCTTACTATATGGAGGTTTTAAATATATAAACATCAAGGGAGTTGAGGGATTTCTCCTCGCGTCTACAATTTCAATAAGCCTCGGCAAACCCCTAGCCATTGAGAACTCTCTTAAACCTGCGTAGTGGAAAGAACGAAGGATCATCTGAGTGCCGGGCTCTCCAATTGATTGAGCAGTCACTATGCCTACGGCCTCTCCAGGGTCTATGAGCGAGGTTAAATACTGCCGGAGGACTCTGTGGATTAGCCTAGCGGCCCTCTCTTCGTCAACTTCTTTTATTGCAGCCTCAAGCTCTTTATACAGCGGCTGTGGTAATATATTTGATATCTTTGATAGAATTTCTTCTTTAGAGATCATCTTATCCACAACTTTAGAGACTTTATATCTGCTATTTTCCCGTGATCTGACCGACTTACGTCAACTCCGTCGTCTCCATATAGTAGTTGTAGTAATGTCTCGTCGCCAAATCGCACAGTGCCGTCGTACGCCACGTAGATGTCTTGTAGTGCGTTTATCAACCTCCTCTGCATATAGCCAGACTGGGCAGTTCTTACAGCCGTGTCTATTAAGCCGTCTCTACCCGCCGCGGCGTGGAAGAAATACTCTACTGGACTGAGGCCTTTTCTAAAACAGCTCTTTACAAAACCACCGGCGTATGGCCCAATGTCGCCCACAGGGAAGTGCGGGAGCGTCCTTGTCCTGTAGCCTCTACGTATACGTTCACCTCTAATAGTCTGTTGGCCAAGTGTGGCCACCATCTGTATTATATTCACTAAACTGCCCCTTGCGCCGGTCTTAGCCATGAGATAACCCTCTGCGTCTTTCTTTATATACTTCTCCACTACCGCCGCTGCGTCTTCACGCACTTTAGAAAGAATTTCAGTGACTTTATTTTCAAACGTCTCCTCTACTGTAAAGCCTGGCATAGCCTCTAACTTACCCTCTCTAAACTCCTCAATTAGATTATACACTTTTCTAAGCCCCTCTTCTATCACTACTTCTAGTTCTCCATAGGCCTCCTGGGGGATATACACTGAGTCTAGCCCGAAGGTGAATCCACGTAAGTCGAGGTACCTAAGGAATAGCCTCAGCGACGAATCTAACCAACTGCGGGCCACCTCTGGAGAGTAGTCGCGGGCTATTCTATGCCATAACGAATCTACTTGCTCTGCCCCTATTGATTTCTTGTCTAAAACTCCCTTAGCCATATAGCCATTTATTACTATAATCCATTCATCTCCTACACATCTATAAGCGTCTTGACACTTGTTTTTAAACGCTGTAGGCTGTACCCAGTTTAAGTCTTTTGGTAAGAAATGCGAAATTATCTGTTTCCCAGTCCACAACTCCACTGGGTGTAGAAACGCAGGCTCTGGAGGCGGAGTTTGAGACTTGCCAGCTCCTAGTAGATAAGCAACTTCTCTCTTAGTTAAAAATGTAGATTTATGTGACAATAGGTACGCGCCGATTATGTAGTCCTGCCTTGCCCCAATTATGGCGCCTCCGTAGCGCGGAGTTATTATATGGTTCTCTACTAACATCAACACCCTCGCCTCGGCTCTTGCCTCTTCAGTCTGTGGAACATGGAGATTCATTTCATCTCCGTCGAAATCTGCGTTGTAGGGCGGACACACGGCTAGGTGCAGCCTAAAGGTACGACCCGGGAGGACTTTTACTAAATGACCCATTATAGACACTCTGTGTAGACTCGGCTGTCTATTAAAGAGGACGATGTCGCCATCTATCAAATGTCTCTCCACAACCCAGCCCGGCGCTATTCTCTCAGCAAGAGCTTTCCTATCTTTAACATACCTCAAGTCAATTCTCCTCCCCTCAGGCGTAACTACGTAGTTTGCACCTGGCCAAGCCTCAGGGCCTCTCATGATAAACTCTCTTAGAAAGTCAATATTCCATTGAGTAACTCTTTCTGGTACAGTTAAAATTTTAGCTATGTCGTAGGGGACCCCCACTTCATTTATGCCGATGTGTGGATCTGGGCTTATTACAGTACGAGCTGAGTAGTTAACACGTTTACCAGAGAGAGAGCCTCGAAATCTACCCTCCTTCCCCTTGAGTCTCTGCGCTATGCCTTTCAACGGGCGGCCCCCTCTGTGTTTAGCCACTGGTATACCTGGCAGTTCGTTGTCGAAATAAGTCGCCACGTGGTATTGCAACAAGTCCCATAGGTTATCCACTACGTTTGTAGGCGCGCCTGTCTCTATAGCAATTTTCAATTTTTCATTCATCCTAATAATGTCCACTAGTTTATGTGTCAAATCGTCCTCAGACCTTATGCCAGTCTCTAATTGAATCGACGGTCTGACGTGAGGTGGGGGCACTGGGAGGACTTTAAGCACAGCCCACTCGGGCCTAGCCACAGACGGGTTTATACCCAAAAGCTCAAGATCCTCCCCAGGCACCTTCGCCAACCTGTCTCTTAAAACCTCTGGGTCAAGTTTCACCAAAGCCCCGCTTTCTGTCTCCTCGTAGAAATAATACGGTCTTTCAAAACGTATTTTGTTTTTCTTAAACCCACAGTGTGGACACGTAGCCCTCTCAGACGCCTTCTTCCTAATTTTCTCGTAGAGATTCATAGCGAGCAGCCTCCACCTCTTCCTCAATTTTGTCAATCTCTCTCTATACCTCCGTATCTCTTCTTCTTTTAACATAATACGCCCACAGTTTGGACAAGTGGCTCTCAACACGTCGTATATAACTCTGGCGAAGCCCACATGTACCACAGGCTTTACCAACTCCACGTGGCCAAAATGACCTGGACATACGTCGTGGGTCTGGCCACATGTCTCACACCGGCCGCCGGGCTCCGCCACGCCTAATCTCCTATCGACAATACCTCCTCTCACGGGGAGACCCCCCTCGTCGTAGACTTCAGAAGTTGTAATCTCCATTACTGAATATTTTCTAATCATCTCGGGGCTAAAGACGCCAAATTTTATAGGCTTTATAACCTTACGTGGAATTGTGTCTAACTCCTCCTTTAGAGACACGGTGGTAGATAAAGAACAATATATAAGTTTAATCCAACACCTCTGATAGTTCAATCTTTGGATATATCCCCAGCGCTATTAACTCCTGTAGTAATAATTTAAATGCGTACGGCACCACAACTTTTGCAAATTGTCCACTATCTCCATGGATTGGACACTTCGGCTTGTTTAACTTAGCGTCGAGATACGCCGGCAATCCACAGAGCTCACATACATACATCGTATATTTATCGCTAGACTCTACAAGTCTTTCGTACAACAGAGCAGAGGCGCCGTGTGCAATTAATACATCGCGCTCCATCTCTCCCAATCTAAGGCCGCCCTCTCTCGAACGGCCCTCTGTGGGCTGTCTAGTCAATATTTGAACCGGGCCTCTAGACCTTGCGTGTATTTTGTCGGCGACCATGTGATGTAGTTTTTGGTAGTAGACCACTCCTATGAATATATCGGCAACTAATTTCTCGCCAGTTATGCCGCTGTACATAACCTCTTTCCCATCCCACTTATACCCCAATTTCATCAAAAGTCTCCTCAAGTCCTCCTCTTTAACGCCCTCGAAGGGAGTGGCGTCGATCAACACGCCGAGCGATGCCGCCGCCTTGCCGGCCATACTCTCCAACAACTGAGCTACAGTCATACGGGAAGGTAAGGCGTGTGGATTAACCACGATATCAGGCACAATGCCCTCTTCTGTAAATGGCATGTCCTCAGGCCTTAGTAACATCCCCACAACACCCTTTTGTCCATGCCGCGAGGCGAATTTATCGCCCAGCTCAGGGACTCTGAGCTCTCTAAGCCTAACTTTCACTAATTTATTGCCCTCCGGCGACTCTGTAATTATGACTCTGTCCACAATGCCTTTTTCACCGCGTCTGACTGAAATAGAGGCGTCTCTCCTCTCTTTTAGAATACGCTCGGCTTCTAACGTTACGTAGAACCTAGGCGGCGACGTCTTGCCTATAATTACTTCATTACTACTGACATATACTTCAGGCGGCGCTATTCCGTCTTCATCAAGATGACTATAGGCCTCGGGGCCTCTATAGCCCTTTACAGAACTGTCAGGTATCTCAATCCTATCTTCCTCCCCACCCGGGTATTTCTGCTCCTCGGTCTCATACGTTCTGTAAAAAACTGAGCGGAACATCCCCCTCTCCACCGCCGCTTTGTTTAAAATCACAGCATCTTCTATATTGTATCCAGTGTATGTCAACAACGCAACGACTGCGTTTTGGCCAGCGGGTCTTTTAGAATAGCCCACTAGCTCAAGACCTCTAGTAGTCACTAAAGGCCTCTCTGGGTAGTATAACATATGGCCGCGGGAGTCCAGCTTATATAGGAAATTAGACTGAGGCAGTCCAAGAGATTGTTTAGCCATAGCAGCTTCATATTGATTACGAGGCGACTGATTGTGTTCAAGATATGGTATAATAGAACCTATGGCGCCAAGGATAGAGGAGGGGATGATCTCTACGTGAGTATACTCACTCAAGTCCCCCGTGGGGTTAACCGCTATATGGGCGTTTTCTTCTTCATCTGCATCTAGATATTCGACAATCCCAAGTTTAATTAAGTCGTCCCATGTGTATTCCCCCTTCTTTACTTTATCCACTACCTCTTTTGTGAGTTTTAACCTGCCCCCCTCTACGACTAATAAAGGCCTTCTTATACGACCACCGTCGCAGTTGACATATACAGCGTTGTTTAAATATGCTATGTTTATCTCATCGCTGATTTTCCCAGACCTCCTCAACTTCCTAACGCTATCTACTAGTTCCTGCGGCTGTGTGTGTATCCCCACAAGCCTCCCGTTAAGATAGACCTCCGCACCTGAGATCTCCTCTTCTCTAGCCCTAAGCACTGGCACGGTACCCAGGCTGTATAACACATTCTCCACTTCTGACTCGTCAACGCCAGTAGTTATCTCAGCCAGTAGGGCTAGATTTTTCACAAGGCCTACGTTCTGACCCTCCGGCGTTTCTACCGCACATAGACGGCCCCACTGCGTGGGGTGTAGATCACGGGCTTCGAAATGGGGCTGTGTCCGTGACAGCGACGAGACGACTCTACGTAGGTAGCTAAGCGTCGATAAATAGTTAGTTCTGTCTAAAATCTGCGAGACGCCAGTCTTGCCGCCCACCCAGTTGCCAGTGGCCAAGGCCTGTCTCACTCTTTCAGTGATTATGTCAGGACGTACTATTGTTTGTATATGGGGGATGCGACCCCTTGCGTAATACTTCTCCAACTGACTCTTTAACTCTTGTAGAAATTGTTTAAAGACTGTCCTAAATAATTGAGTCATTAAATCTCCCACTAGCCGAACTCTTTTATTAGCCACGTGGTCTTTGTCGTCTGGCTTTCTCAAGCCGAGGTGGAGTTCAACAAGTCCTTTTACAATCTGGCCTAGCATCAACGCTTTTTTCAACCTAATCTCTTGTTGTTTCTTCTCGTCAGGCGCCGTCGTGCCTAAGTGCGGCAAGAAGTATCTATCTAACAACTGCAAAGCTCGTTCAATTCTCACAGGCCTTGGCTGACCCACGGCCACCTTCCCTCCGATATAGTCCAACGCGTCTTCTCTAGTAATAGCGATTTGATTCCCAGCTATTAGAGATGGCAGAAGTTCTTTCTGAATCTCTGGCTTGTCGGAGACGGCCTTGACTACATCTTCGTCGCTTTCTAAACCAAGGGCTTTCATATAGATTGGGAACGGTATCTTCACAGGCATTGCCGAGAGAGTAGCGTAGATAATGCCGTCTTTACTCAACTCAACTGTCAAAGTGCTTCTATAGCCAATGCCTGTAGAGATAGTCTTGGCTAGATACAACACAGAAGGCTTGTCGCCTTTGTCGTATATCGGCCTGTCAGCCACTAGGTCCTCCTGAGAGATAATCACTCTCTCACTGCCGTTTATGATAAAGTAGCCACCGAAGTCTTGGGGGTCTTCAAACCTCTTGGCATATTCACTAGTCCTCAGTCTTGTTAAATTACAACGTTTTGATTTTACCATTATGGGCAGCTCGCCTATGTAGAAAGTCTCCGTGATGTAGGGCTCGTCGTCTACGTACAAAGTAGCCGTTAGATACAACGGCGCAGAATACGTGGCGTTCCTCAACCGCGCCTCCATGGGGTATATAAGAGACTCAGAGCCGTCGCTTTCTTTAATCCTAGGCCAGCCAATTTCAATCCTATCAAGTATAATTTTCAGACCCTTTATCTCA
>CAMLLK010000061.1 GCA_946480885.1 uncultured Thermoproteales archaeon | reverse complement strand
ACTTTGTCCACTTATCCACTGGCCTTTTTTTAAATCCTCTCTTAACTAAAAGAAGGACTGAAAGTATGAGGACTACGCCGAATGTTATATAGAGCCGCTTCTCTAAACCTAAGTTGTACACCTTTGTGGCGGTTATAGAGCCTATCAAAGCGCCCGACGTAGTGGTAGAAGACAACGACATGGCAATTCTTATATTACTAACCCCACGCCTTATATAAGACAGACTCGACCCGCCCGAAGTGGCTATTAGACTAGCCCCCGCTGCGTATCGTAGAGGCAGCCCAAGCGTAGAGTGGAATTAATACCACGCCCCCGCCCAGGCCGCTCAAAGCGCCTATGAACCCAGCGGCTAGACTTATAAAAAACATTAGGGCCAATACGTCGAGCATATCGTTAATTGATTACACTTTAATAATTTTTATAAAGTTTTTGTCCGACGTATCTCTATGTATCCGCCTCCTTTTGAATACGCCAAGGCGGAGACATTAGAAGAGGCAGTAACTCTTCTGTCTAACACAGAGGGCGCCGTAGCTTTGGCGGGCGGTCAGTCGTTAATACCGTTGTTAAAACTACGAATTCTATCTCCCCCACTTGTAGTAGACTTAAATGGAGTAAAAGAGCTTCGTTTTGTTGAAAGTGATAGAGTGGGAGCCTTGGCTAGACACTACCAACTAGAAGAACACAGTTGTCTACTTCTCCGACAAGTTGCCAAGAGGATTGGAGATCCACAGATTAGAACAATGGGCACGCTAGGCGGATCTTTGGCACACGCCGACCCTAGGTCGGACTGGGCCGCCGCGATGTTGGCCGTAGATGCAATTGTGACGGCTAGAGGGCCGTCTGGCTTTAGAGAAATACCAATAGATATATTCTTCAAAGGGCCTTACACAACGGCTTTAGAAAGGGGGGAACTTATCACAGAGGTGAAGTTTAAATGTCCCCCCAGGTCTTCTTATGTGAAGATCTCTCGGCGCCATAACGACTTCGCAATTGTGGCAGTGGCGGCGGCCGCTGCGATTGAAGAGAGTCATTTCCAATGGGTTAGAGTTGCGGCGTTGGGCGCTGCTGAGAGGCCTGTGAGACTACGTCTAGTGGAGGAGAGACTACAAGGTGCGCCTGTGAGAGAAGACGTCATTATAGAAGCGGCTGAGGCCGCTAAGAAAGAGGCTTTGCCCCCCTCTGACCTATGGGCCTCTGGGGAGTATAGAAGGGCGCTTCTAGCCGTAGCTGTGAAAAGAGCCTTGGCGCAGTTATGAAAATATCTCTAAAAATAAATGGCGTCGACTACACTGTATATACTGAGCCGCGGATGCTTTTATCAGACTTATTGAGGAGACTAGGTTTTAAATCTGTAAAAGTGGGCTGCGACACGGCGACGTGCGGCGCTTGTACGGTATTGATAAACGGCAGGCCTGTCAAGAGTTGTAACGTATTGGCGGCGCAGGTAGATGGAGCTGAAATAATCACGGCAGAACACAGCGACGAAGTTTTAGAAAAAATTAGAGAGGCGTTTAGACGACACCACGCGGCACAATGTGGCTTTTGTACTTCGGGTATGTTAATAACGGCTTATTATATTGTAAAGAGAGGTGTAGATATTAAAGAAGGCCTAGGCGGAGTGTTGTGTCGATGTACGGGGTATCAAAACATAGTTGAGGCAATCAAAGAGGTATGAAGTACATAGGGAGGCCAATCCCGAGGCTAGAAGACGATGTAATACTAAGGGGGAGAGCTATCTATGTCGACGACATTGAGCCGCCGGGGGTGTTACATGCCGGTTTTGTCAGATCGCCATATCCACACGCCAGAGTTTTAAAAATAGACATGGCAGATGTAGAGAAGGCCAAGGGGGTAGTGGCAGTGTTCACTGAGGGGTTTGCCCCGGGGGGGAAAGTGAGATTTCAAGGAGAGGCGGTGGCTATGGTAGTGGCTAGAGACAAGTACCTACTATACGACGCGTTGGAGAAGGCCTCTGTCGACTACGAGCCGCTGCCTCCAGTAGTTGATATATTCGACGCGCTTAAGCCAGACGCCCCCCTTATAGACGAGTCGCTGGGGA
Source organism: uncultured Thermoproteales archaeon (assembly GCA_946480885.1). The sequence continues at coordinate 4,348 of CAMLLK010000061.1, read as the reverse complement.
GTAATATTGTACATACAGAAGTGTTTGAGGGAGGCGACGTCGACAAGACTATGGAGAAAGCAGACGTCGTTTTAGAAGGGCGGTTTGTAATACAAAGAGTGGCGCCGGCGGCTATGGAGCCGAGAGGAGTTGTGGCTACATACGACGGCTCTACGTTGACAATTTGGAGCTCAACTCAAGTCCCCTTCGACGTTAGAAAAGATGTGGCAAAGGCTCTGGGCCTGCCCCTATCTTCTATAAGAGTTATTCAACCATACGTCGGCGGGGCCTTCGGCTCTAAGTTAATTGTATACCCAGAGGAGATACATATCGCTAAGGCTGCCTATCTCCTCAAGACGTCGGTTAAGTGGACCGCCACGAGGACAGAGGACTTTAAGGCCACGACTCACGGCCGCGGCTTAGTGTTAGATTATAGAGTTGGGGCCACTAGAGAGGGGAGGGTGTTGGCAATAGAGGGAGTTATATACGCAGACGTAGGCGGGTACTACTGGGGCGAGGGATTGGCGGAGACGGCCGCTCAAATGCTGCCCGGCCCCTACGACATTAAACACGGGCGGGTGAAGACAATCTCTATACTGACGAATAAAACTCCACTGGGCGCGTACCGCGGCGCCGGGAGGCCAGAAGCTACGTTATTTATTGAACACATTATGAATAGGCTGGCGGACGAGGTGGGAGAAGACCCGGTGGAGATACGTCTGAAGAATTTAATAAAAGAGCTGCCGTACAGAAATGTATTTGGAGTAGTTTACGACACAGGCGACTACGTCGCCACTTTTAAAACAGCTTTAGAGAGACTTGGCTATAGACAGTTGAGAGAGTGGGCTGAAGAGGAGTGGAGACGGAGGAGGAGACTTATCGGCGTCGGCTTGTCTACTTATGTAGAAATCACCACCTTCGGCTATGAGATTGCAATAGTGAAGGCGGAGAGAGACGGCAGTGTTTTGTTAATCACGGCGTTAACGCCACACGGGCAGGGCCTCGCCACTGCGTTGTCACAAATAGTGGCAGAGGAATTAGAAATACCTATAGAAAAAGTGAGAGTAGTGTGGGGAGACACGCTTCTCGTGACAGACGGCATCGGCACTATGGGCAGTAGGTCTATAACGGCAGGCGGCTCCGCGGCTATTTTAGCCGCACGGAGGTTAAAAGAGGAGTTGAGAAAAGCCGCGTCTCAATTATTAAACTGCGAGCCTGTGTATAAAGACGGCGTGTTTCAATGCGGCGAGAAGAAAATCACAATGGCAGATGTAGTCAGAGCTGTTCTAAAAGGCGAGGCCACGGCTCAACTTACAGTAGAGACTGTATACCAAGCGTCGCCGACTTTTCCATTCGGCGTACACATAGCCGTAGTAGAAGTCGATATAGAGACAGGTTTTGTAAAACCTCTCATATACAAATCCTACGACGACGTGGGGGTCGTGATCAACCCACTTCTAGCGGCGGGGCAGATACAAGGAGGGGCGCTACAGGGCATAGCCCAGGCTTTGTACGAAGAGATTGTGTACGACCAAGACGGCAACTTAATGACTCCAAACCTAGCCTATTACCTAATGCCCACTATATCCGAGGCGCCGAGGTTTGAGGTGTATTTCGCAGAGAATCCACACCCATCGAAACACCCCACGGGGAGCAAAGGCGTGGGAGAGGCAGCGACAATTGCGTCGACGCCAGCCGTCGTGGCAGCTGTAGAAGACGCGTTGAGGAGGGTCAAGAAAATAAGATTTTTCAAAACTCCAATAAGTCCAGAAGATATATACAAAGCCCTCTGGGGGTGAGGAATTGTGTAGTTGTAATCCTCGCAGCGGGGCTCTCTAGTAGATTTCCAGGGAAGTTAATGGCGGAGCTCTGGGGGAGGCCGTTGGTGTGGTGGGCAGCCGAGGCGGCGCGCCGTTCAGCAGTGGGTCCTGTATATATTGTAGTACACGATAGAGACGTGGCGAAGGCCGCGGGGCAAGTGGCTGGCGCTATATACAACCCGTGGCGTCTCCACGGGCTCTCTACTAGCGTAAAAGCTGCATTAACCGCCTTAATTCACGTGGAGAGGATTGTATTCCTACCTGGAGACATGCCGTTGGTAAAGCCAGACACTATCAAGAAAGTATGTGGCGTAGATACTAGAGGCCTTGCAGTGGCTGTATATAAAGGCGTTAGGGGGAATCCAGTGGCGTTGGCTAAAGACGCCTACGCCGCAGCTCTTAAACTAGAGGGCGACGTAGGGCTGAGGGCGTTGATAGAGAGAGTAGAGACTAGATATGTAGAGGTGGACGACCCAGGTGTGCACATAGACGTAGACACTCCACAGATGTTAAGACGTCTGTCAGAGCAAAGGCCGGCAATGTTTATATAAATGGCCAACGACGTGTATATGCGTAGGGCGATTCAAGGCGAGTGGCTTGTGCCGCGTATGTGGTATAACATCGTCCCAGACCTCCCCAAGCCCCTCCCGCCTTATTTAAAGCCAAGTGGAGACCCTGTGAGGCCAGAGGAGTTTGAAGTATTGTTTGTAAAAGAGTTAGAGAGTTTTCAAAAGACAGGTGGATACCCATACCAGAAGAGAGGTCTATCTCATATGGAGACCCACTCCCCTCGTGAGGGCCAAGAGACTTGAGGAGTTTTTAAAAACGCCGGCGCGTATATATTATAAATTCGAAGGGGTGTCTCCGCCTGGTAGTCACAAGCCCAACACGGCGGTGGCTCAGCTCTACTACGCCTCTAAAGAGGGCGCCGTCCGTGTCACTACAGAGACCGGGGCCGGCCAGTGGGGCTCTTCAGTGGCTTTCGCCTCTGCGTTGTTTGGAATAAAAGTGTATATGGTCAAATCCTCCTATTTCCAAAAGCCGTACCGTAGAGTACTCATGGAGCTCTGGGGCGCCGAAGTGGTGCCGAGTCCGAGCGATAGGACAGAGGCGGGCAAGAGATATCTTTCTGAAGATCCAAACCACCCGGGGTCGTTGGGGATTGCCATATCTGAAGCTGTAGAAGACGCAGTTAAATCCGGCGCCAAGTACGTATTGGGCTCTGTCTTAAACCACGTCTTAATTCACCAAACTGTAATAGGCCTAGAGGCGGTTGAACAGATGAGACAGTTAGGCGACTACCCAGACTACGTAGTGGGGGCGTGTGGAGGCGGCAGCTCTTTTTCTGGACTATTCTGGCCGTTTTACTACGAAAAAAAGAGCGGGAGGGCTGAGAAAGACGTCAAGTTCATAGCAGTAGAGCCTGCGGCAGTTCCAACTCTAACGCGGGGAGAATATCTCTACGACTACGGCGACTCCGCAGGCCTTACGCCACTTATAAAGATGTATACTATTGGCCACGTCTACAAACCTCCTCCCATACACGCAGGTGGTTTGAGATACCACGGCTGCGCGCCTACACTTTCGTTATTAGTAGATGAGGGCGAGGTCTCCGCAGTTGCCTACGGCCAGAAAGAGGTGTTCCAAGCCGCTCAGTTGTTCGCAGCTGTAGTGCCCGCCCCCGAGTCTGCCCACGCCGTCAAGGCGGCTATTGAGCTAGCTCTAGAGGCTAAGAGACGGGGGGCCACCATATTATTTAATATGTCTGGACACGGCCTCCTCGATTTAGCAGCATATGATGAGTATATAAAAGACGTGCTTGTGAACTACGTCCCCACTCGTGATGAAATAAGCCGCTGTATAGATACAGTCAAGGCGTTGCAGCCCCGTCGTTGAAGTCTTTAAATATATTTTACAGACTGCAGTATGGACTTCGCCTCGGTGTTGGCAGAAATAAATAGACATAGGCCGAGGTATAGACTCGACATCGGAGACCCAGACGTGGCTCCCCCCGCCGAGTTTCTCGAGGCTTTGAGAAAAGTAGAGGATTTTAAATACGGACCGCCCGAGGGCTTGCCGGAGTTTCGAGAAGCTGTAGCAGAGGCCTTCGGCGTCGAGTTTAGTGAAGTAGTGGCCACGGCCGGTGGTAGACACGGACTGGCGGCGCTTATGTGGCACTTTAGAAAGAAGAAGATAATAACCCCCAGGCCCTACTACCCAGGATATTTTGAAATAGCCTCAGTTTTCGACATAGAGCTTTCCCTGACCGAGGCCAGTGAAGAGGGGGGGTGGAGCCCTCACTTCGCCGAGCGCGGCGTCTACGTCGTAAATTATCCAAACAACCCCACCGGCGTGGTGCTCCCCAGAGAAAAAGTAAGAGAGTTAGTAGACGTGGCCGAGTTCGTCATAAGCGACGAGATATATAGAGACATTGTATTTGGAGAGTTCACTTCACCTGCCGAGATGTCGACCTCTGTGGCCGTTGTGTATAGTTTTTCTAAAGTCTTCTCTGTGCCTGGGCTACGGCTAGGCGCCGTCATAGCGCCTAG
>CAMLLK010000060.1 GCA_946480885.1 uncultured Thermoproteales archaeon | reverse complement strand
ACCGTTCGTGACTGGAGTTCAGACGTGTGCTCTTCCGATCTTACTACCATAGTGTGACCCCCCGAGATTAATAAGACTAAGGGGTCGCAAGACCTCGTGGCGTATCTAGCCACTTCTATATGAGCTACGCCGTGGTGTACAGGCACCAACGGAGCCCCCGTCTTAATTGCAACTGCCCTAGCTAACACTGCCCCCACTCTCAAAGCCGGGCCCAGCCCCGGCCCGGCGGCGTATGCCACAGCGTCGACGTCGGCGAGCTTTACACCTGCCTTAGCTAAAGCCTCTTTTAACAAAACAGGCGCCTTCAAGGCGTGGTGGTCAGCCGCCTCTCTCGGGTGTATACCTCTCCCAGGCGGGGGGCTGTACGTCTGGCTTGACTGTGTTAAAACTTCGCCGTCTTTTACAACTCCAATGCTAATCGTATGTGCTGTAGACTCAACGCCTAGGACAATCACAAATCACCTCTGGAATTGAGTAAAGCCGCACTTACCACAGTGCCACCTCGGCGTGGGCTCTTTGTGAAAAGCCATCACCGATCCGCACTTTGGACACAGCCTATTTTTAAATCTAAACACTCCCTTTGCCAAATCTATTTCATACCAAAGCGCTGCGCGGGGTAGTTTTTTCTCTTTCTGAACCGGCTGTTTTTTAGACATACTATTTCTTCTTCCTTCTCTTCTCTCTACGTTCGTTTCGCCTCTTTCTAGCCTCCTCCACCATCTTCCTCCCCTCTTCTCCTAAGTTTCTGGCAAGTATGTACAAGGGCTCTATTAATTTGGCGAATTTAAAGTCGTCGTATACATGTACTTCAGCTCTAGACTTCCCCACGCCGTATTCCCCTTTGATCTTTCTAATAAAGACATTCGCCACGTCTACCCCCAATTGTTTTGCCACCCACTCTCTTACACTTTGTCTAGTGGGAGTCGGCGCGTCTATGTGTATTGCCTCTAGTATAACCTCTCTTCTTTTTAACAGCCTATTTTCTCTAATCTCCACGATGTTAAAAACTTCGCTAGACACAAGTGAAGATTTGGCGCCCTTAATAAATTTTTACCTCCGCCCCCTCCCCTCTCTAGCCAACGCCTTTCTTTGTAAATAGGCCACTACTCCAACTACGAAAGTAGCTGCGACTATCGCCACGGCTTTATAGAAATCAAATTCTTTATTCACGGGGGCGAGGTAGATAAACAACTCTCTCGCCAAAGCTACTAATGCCACGTCTATTATTTTATACACCACTACCCTCCTCTGCTCGAGGTAGGTAATAAACGTGTCTATAAGCTCTACGAAAATAACCACTAGAAATATGTCAGACAAAGCGTTGTACACAGCCTGGGCCATTGCCTCCGGCTTATCTGTCGCCGTAGTGAATATTTCATATATACGAAACAAAGCCATGTATATCGCCACGCCTAGAACAACAGCGGTCAGTATCAAAATCACTAGATAAACTACGTACTCGCCCATTCTTAGATACCTAACGGGGTTCACAGACTTTAAAACAGATGTTTTTATATCTGTGCGACGTGTTGGCTACCGGAAAAATATTATAAAAGTGGCCCTACTCTACCCCTCTACAAACGCCGTGGCTATGTCTTCCGCCGTGTTCCACATTCTGTATTTTAAACTCCAAGACGAAGGCCTCTACGTTGAGAGATTTACACTTGACAAAGGCCCCAGGGGGGTAGAAGACGGCACCCCACTGAGCCATTTCGACTACATAGTTGCCACAGTCCACTACGAGTTAGACTACGTCAATTTAGTAAAGATGTTGTTAGATGGGGGCGTTGAGATAAAAGCCACACGTCGAGAGAGGCCAAAGGTCGTAGTGGGAGGCCCCCCAGTCACAGCCAACCCAGAGCCTCTGGCAGAGTTTGTAGACGCAGTGGCCGTGGGCGAGTTAGAGCCCCTCTGGAGTTCTTTAATTGAGTATATAACCACAGGCGAGAACAAAGGCTTGTACAACCCCGCGGAGAGAAATGTAGTAAAAATAGCCACGGGACGGTGGGAGGGGGACTATAGAAGATTGCCGGAGCCAGAGGCCGCTTTTAGTCTCTCTGTAGAGTTGGCGAGAGGCTGCCCCTTCGACTGTCTCTTCTGTATGGAGAGCTATATCACAAAGCCGTACCGCCCGAGAGACTGGAGAGAGGCGCTTGGCGACGCTGAGGTTTTGTATAGAAAATACAATATTAGACCGGCCTTAGTGGCGCTTACAGCCAACGCACACTCAGGCTTTAAAGAATTGTTAAAAGAAGCCGCCAGACGTAGAATACCCATATCTCTCCCCTCTCTCAGAGCTGAGCTACTAGACGAAGAGACAATTGAATTAATTGCGAAGACTGGACAGAGGACTTTAACTATTGCGCCAGAGACGAGCCAACGACTTAGAGAGGCCCTTGGGAAGCGTATCTCAGACGCCGACTTGATAAAGACTGTAGAGGCGGCTAAGAGATTGGGGCTCAGAGTGAAAATGTACCTAATGGTCGGCCTCCCATGCGAAACAGAGGGAGATCTTGAGGCGGTGGTTAAATTAATCAAAGAGATAAGACAGAGAGGCGTGCGATTGACGCTTAGCGTCAACCCCTTCGTGCCCAAGCCGCAGACCCCCCTTCAGTACCACCCCATGGCTCCCCTCCACTATTTAGAAAAAGCTATTGAGAAATTAAAGAGGACTCCCCACGACGGATTTACACACTACGACGTAGAGCTGGCGGCCGTACAAGCCGCCATATCTCTAGGGAGTAGAGACGTAGGCCGCCACATCGAGGCGGCGGCACGTGAAAAATCGCCTATGAGATATTGGAGAAATGCGTTAAAGAGAGGCGAGCTTGACTATATATTTGAAAAAAGAGACGAGCCGCTACCCTGGAGCCACGTAGTTGGCCACTACGACGCCTCAGTTTTAAAAAAGAGATATGAAGCGTTTTTAAAAGCCGCCTGTGGCTAAGAGAATCCACACTGCGTTAATTAGACTGTGTAGTAGAAAAGAGGCGAGATACCCCCCGCCTCTGTAGGCTAAAGTTAACGAAAGGCCGTACGCAGTAGCTATTAGGGGATTTTCAAAATGTAAAACGCCAAACACAGCCACTGCAAATGTCCAAGCCGCCGCGGGGGGCAAAACGGCAAAGGGCAGGGCTCTGAAGATTAACTCTTCGGCGAAGGGCGCCAGAACTACGGCCTCCCACCAGACAGGCGCCCATTTTGGAGGCCCTATTAAATACAAATCGAGGAGAAAGACAGTTATGTACGTGGCGAGAGATGTAGTTAAATACCTCAGCCTAAAAGCCACCCACTCTATACGTCTCCATAGTATAAAAGACAGCGCCGATATGAAATAGCCATATGGCTTTGGGAAGAGGGCCATTCCTAGTAATACTATTAAAAAGACAACTTTATACACACATATTTTTTCTCAATGGCTTATATATACACAGAGGGGGGATATACCATAGTACACCTACCGTTGATTTCATTAAAAAACGGCGATGTAGTAGAAGAAACGCTAGAGTTAAAGATCGACCCCAGCGGCGTAGTGTCGGGCGCCTATACAAGACGCCCACGTGTTAAGACGCCTACAGAGGGCGTTGGGAGAGGCTGAGGATTTTCTAGACAGATTAGAATACCGCCTCGAGATCGAGGAGAGAGTAAAGCCCTCTGAAGTATACACAGCCACCCGAATGGCGCATGTTCTACACCACGCCGCTTACAACGTGGGACGCGAGCTATGGCGAAGGGGCCTACTCCCAACCCGCCAGTTAAACTACTCAAAGTCTTTGTTGAAAAAGGCGCGTTACATTAAGAGATATGCAAGAGACATAAGGATTTTGTACACATCACTTTTAGAACTCTCGTTTGAGTCATCTATGAGGAGACTCGCTATACTAGGCACAGTGGCGGTCCCCGCGTTGTTAATCACAGGCTTCTACGGCATGAATCTCAACTGGCTGCCTCTAGCCGACAACCCACCCGCCGTGTTTTTAATCCTCGCCGCAGTGACGTCGGTATTTGCATTAATTATAAACAAGTGGTAAATCTTTTTAAAAAAACCTCTTTTTAGACATATGCTACTTTTACCAAATATAGACTTTTTAATAGACGTTAGAGAGGCGGTAGACGCAATAAAGTCCGCCTATCTCAGCGACTACAAATTCCTACCCCGCCAAGCCTTGACGGTGGGAGACGTATGGTTTGCGCCTATGGTGGGACACTCTCAAGAGGCTGGCTTTGTAGTAAAGCTAGTCGGCATCTACCCAAGGGCCACCCCCACAGTGAAGGCAGTTGTGGCTGTAATAGACAGAGAGACGGGGGCCCCCAAGGCTTTAATCAACGGCACACAGCTCACAGCTTGGAGGACCGCCGCGGCCAGCGCATTGGCGGCATCGGCGATACAGCCCTCGCCAAGAGCTATAGGGCTAATTGGCGCAGGTCTCCAAGGCGAGTACCACTTGAAAATATTCAAAACTCTATACCCCTCTGCAGAGTTTAAAATCTACGACGTGTTTAAAGAGAGAGCTGCGGCGTTGGCAGAGAAATACGGCGCTGCGGCGGCGGAGCTGGAGGAGATATACCAGACAGATTTAATAATCGCGGCCACAACTTCACGACAGCCAGTAGTCAAGGGGTCTAAGTTAAAAAAAGACACCGCAGTGATCTCAATTGGGGCGCCGAGGCCTGTGAGAGAGTTAGACGACGACGTTATCAAAAGAGGGGGCTGCGTCTTAGTAGACAATCCACACGCACCTGAGGAGACAGAAGACGTAGGCGACAAATGGGTCTACTTCGGAGATTTCTTAAAGGGGTCCACTTGTCAATTCGGCGAGTTGAAAGTGTATAAGTCCGTGGGGAATCCAATCTTTGACGTAGCCATGGCGCAGTATGTACTAAAGAGAGCTGAGAGACTAGGCGTCGGGGTAGAGATACAGTGGGCCTAATTCTCACTTGGGACAGAGGCACTGTCTTAATAGATGGGGAGGTCCCCCCCGAGGTTAGACAACTCTCTTTTATCAAATTCGACCCACGTGTAGAGAAATACAGAGCCCTGGCTATTCACTATCCAAAAATCGTAGCCGTGGCCAAGTCCCTAGGCTTGGAGGTAGAGGACAGAGTCTGGGCTCCCCACTGCCCCGCGGTTAGACCCGCCACAGAGGTCAAGCTCAGAGACTATCAACAAAAGGCGCTGGACGCTTGGATGAAGCACAAGAGAGGCATAGTGGTGATGCCTACCGGGGCGGGGAAGACCCACGTGGCGATTGCAGTAGTCGCCGCTTTGCAGAAGACCGCTTTAGTAGTCGTCCCCACTGTAGAGTTGGTAGAGCAGTGGAGAGAAAAACTCAGCCACTTCTTCCCCGGCAGAGTGGGGGCGTGGCACGGAGGCGAGAAGAGAGAGAGTTGTATAACAGTCATAACCTACGACTCGGCGTATACATCAATAGAAACGATGGGGAATAAATACATGACGCTGGTCTTCGACGAAGTACACCACCTCCCCTCCCCCTCCTATAGACAAATCGCCGAGCTCAGCCCAGCTATATATAGACTAGGCCTCACGGCGACGTTCGAGCGGGCAGACGGCCTACACATAGACTTAGACTGGCTCGTGGGGCCTGTGGTCTACAAAGCCACAGCAAATCAACTGAGGGGGCTCTGGCTCTCTGACTACGACATAGAAGTGGTTAGAGTGTATTTGACAGAAGAGGAGAAGAAGAGGTATAGAGAGCTAGAGAAGAAGTATAGAAATTTTCTAAAGTCTAGGGGGCTGAAGTTCCGCTCCCCCTCAGACTTTCAAAAACTTGTCTACATGGCCGCCAGAGACCCCTCGGCGAGAGAGGCTCTCGAGGCGTGGCACGCCATGAGGAAGATCTTTTTTGAGACAGAGGCCAAGGCCGAGGCGTTGAGAGAAATACTAGAGAGACATAGAGACTCGAAGATTTTGATTTTTACAGAATACACGGCGTTGGCTAAGTCTGTGTCTGAGAGATTTCTAATCCCCCTTGTGACACACGACATACATCCATACGAGAGGGAGCAGATAATGGCTATGTTTAAACGCGGCGAGTTAAAAGCCATAGTGACGGGCAAAGTATTAGACGAGGGAGTAGACGTCCCAGACGTAGACGTAGTAGTAATCCTCGGGGGCACCGCCAGCGCTAGACAGTTTATACAGAGGATGGGCCGGGCACTTAGGCTAAAGCCAAATAGAGCAAAGATATATGAAGTAATCACCGCGGGGACTAGAGAAGTGGACGCCGCCAGGAGGAGGAAGAGAGAGGTGTGATACCCCTAGACCTCCTACGAGTTGAGAAGAGGGGGAGGAGGATAAAGCCGCGTTATCTATACGACGCGGCCCCAGCCGCCGCTGTGCTGGAAGATCGGAAGAGCACACGTCTGAACTCCAGTCACGAACGGTTATCTCG
>CAMLLK010000059.1 GCA_946480885.1 uncultured Thermoproteales archaeon | reverse complement strand
TCATCCACTAACTAAAAAAGTATAAATTCCACTTCTTCACGGCGTCAAACTCCTGGTCCCCTCCTAAAATTGCTTTTTTTTTTTTTTTAGTTGCATACAACTACTCCGTAGTCTCTAAGCCTTGACAAAACGGGAAGAAGCTGCCCCTCGGCCTCACCGGCTTCAATGCTGGCCAAAACAAGGTGCTGGACATAAGGCGGTAATGTGGCCAGCCTCTCGAAGTCCCTCACCTCGCAATCTCCAAGCTTCACTCTAAGCGCATAGGGCGGAGGATGTCCGTTTGGACAACTCCCACCCGGCTCAAACTCAGACCTACATACGGAACACCTAGCCACGATCTTGAACACAGAATCCTTTAAAGTCGTTAATATATCTCTTACGTTATACATCATAAACTATGCATGAAAGACGTTGTGACGCTTTCGCCTCTTAGATGTAGTCTCTTCCTGCGCCTTGCCCCTTCTGAGCTTTTCTAGTTTTCTACAGCGGCGTTTGCCCCGTTGACATATACCTGGCGGCGCCTCTGGTGGTAAAGCATCACTATCTCCTCGGCGATGTAGGGATCTTGGCGTCGTAGGCATATGGGAGCGGTGGTAGGGCGTACCTCTTAGTCGCTACCGTGGCAACCCCGCGTTTTGATTTCTAAAAATAAACCCCGTCGGCCTACTGAGCCTCCGCGCTTAAGGCTTTTATAAGCCTCTCCTCGGCCTCGGCATCTATGGGGCCGCTGTGTAGGAGCTTGCCGTTTAACAGGACGAGCGGCAGCCTACCCGTCCTGTGCCTTAACATTAGGTACAGCCCTCTCAGGGACATGGGGTTTGTGATCCTCACCTGCGCATCCCCCAGCGTGGACAGAATGGCGATTAACCTAGCGATGTCATCCCCTTCGAGCCTCACCGTGGTTTTCACCCCGGCTACCCTCGCTAAGTCGCAGGCCTTGCACACCCCAACCTCGACGGGGAGGAATGCCACCACCTCAATCACGTACTTAATTGAATACACTATTTAAAGTGTGACACGAGAACCTCCTCTCTTGCCCTTTTCCGTGTAGAAGCCGGTTGCCTAATGCCCATCTGCGACTCCGAGTTGAGCCAAATAACAGTGCCCAACTGGACACCTGCCGCCCTACCCCTTAAACCCCTATGCGTTGGAGTTGATGGAGTTTTTGGAGTCCGTTGATGTGCCATCAGCGCAGGCGCGAGCCCCAAGGGAGCCGACAGGTTTGTGATCGTGATGTTGTACTCTGCGTGGCAGTCAGTTTAGAGAGGAGGTTGTGCTGTCGGCGATCTTGTAGACAGTGGGTAGCTTAACGCCGAGCCTCTCCGCGTGCCAGTCTTTTAGGTCGATTAGGTGGATGTCGCGGACTGCGTAGATGAGCTTATCCCCCGCGCAGGCTATGTTGGTGGTGCCGAACGTGGGCTCCTCCAGCACCAGCGGGAGGTTTTCCCACATGAGGCCGTCTTGCGAAACCCAGATGGGCTTTGGGGAAATGGTCTGCGCCACGTATACGCCGCCGCATTTCACTATCCCGTGGACGTACCCCCACGCCCCGTTGGCCTCCTCAAAGCTGGCCAGATCCTTGGTTACGTATATCCCAGACGCCGTCCCCACCAGTAGCCACTCGCCGGCTTTGGCCAAGACGTGTTGATCCTCGAACAGCGGCCTGGGAGACATAGCGCCGAGCGACGGCCCGGCCATCAAGTCGCCCACTTCTGTGGAGGCCACGTATAGTCCTCCCACGCGGGCCAAGTCGGTGAAGTGGGGGCCGTAGCCCGGGAGGGGGAAGTGCCACCCCCGCTCCTCAGCCAGCGCCTCGTACGTCGCGACGACCCCGTCGCCCACCTCGACGATCTTGGGACCGCTCATCAGCGCAAGCAGCTTGCCCTCCGCCTCTCTGAGGGCCCAGCACTGCCCTTCAGCGACCACCTCGCCGTCCTCGTTCAGCACACCTAAATCGGGGGAGCACAAGTAGAGGGAGCCTCTCCACCTCGCCGCGTCCACTAGCCACACGCCGCGGCAACACCTCCTCCTGGCTTCGCCCCCCGCGAACTCGAAGAGGCCGTCCTCTGTGGCTAGTAGCATTACCCGTAGTCGACTACAGAGGCCTTCTTCTTTATAAACGTCCCCTCTTGCAACTCCCTGAAGGCTTGCAATATCTCCTCCCAGGTGTTCATCACAATGGGCCCCCTCCACGCGATGGGCTCCTCCAGAGGCCTCCCCGAGAGGAGGAGGAAGCGGCCCTCCCCCTCGGCGCGTATCGGCCCGCCCTCCCTGTCAAATACGGCGAACTCCCCCGCGCCTATCCACCTCCCGTTTAGGGCCACCCTCCCCCTATAGGCATATGCCAAGACGGTGTGGCCCTCCTTGGCCTCGAACTCAAGGAAGGCACCGCTGGCCAGCCTCACGTCCATGTAGACCACCGGCACGTGGAGGTCGGAGACGGGTCCCGCGACGACGCCAGTGCCCGGCTCGTAGAGCCTGCCCGCGATCAGCACGACCTCCGCCCCGCCGTCGGTTTTAACACTGGGGAGGGCCTCCCTTTTCACGTTCTTGTAGGACGGATCGGCCATCTTCTTCGCCCTGGGCAAGTTGACCCAGAGCTGAAAGCCCGACACCTCGGGGTCTTCCTCAACGACGTCGCCACGCTGTGTTCTCTCTGGGCGGGGCATCTCCTCGTGGAAGATGCCGCTACCGGCAGTCATCCACTGGACGTCGCCGCTTCTTATCACGCCCTCCACTCCGGTAGAGTCGGCGTGTTTCACCTCGCCTTTTAGGAGGTAGGTGACGGTCTCTATCCCCCTGTGGGGGTGCCAGGGAAATCCCATTAAGTACTCGTGGGGGTATCTAGACCCGAAGTGGTCGAGGAGGAGGAAGGGGTCTGTGAGCTCCGCCAGCTCCACCCCGCCGAAGACCCTGTAGAGCTTCACCCCGGCGCCGTCCCTAGTCCAGTTACCCTTCAACACGTACTTCACCCGTGCCATATGTACACTTAGTTATGTAAATATAATTTTTTATACAAAGCGCAACAAATGCACATAATCGGGGCGCGCCGCCAGCGGACCGCCCTGGGAGTAGCTAAACGCCTCCGGCTGAGGCGCCGTCGCTGGCGGCGGTGCATATTTAAAAACATCACCCGCTGTGGTTGCGCGGATGCAAGGGTTCTTGCTATGTGGTTGTCTCCACGGGGCTTTGGGTGGCCCCCGCGCCTGTCAGCTTCTCCGTCGACCCCGATTAGGCGTTTCCGGGCCACACTTCATCAACGGGATATCCGGCGTCGTGATAGGACCATGGGCACTCTTTCTCGCCCTGTTACTCTCCACTAAGGATACATATTGGGGCTAGGCACTGTCTTCGCCTTCCCCGGCAACTCGCTGTGGGCTTTGCCGTGGCGCTGACTGCGCTGGTGGCGTACTTAAGGGTGATCATTGAATGGCCTAACTACACTGATTACGGCCGCATTGCCTTTCCGTTGGGCTTGCCGTGAAGGTATGCACACGGCCCGAAGGAGACATCTGCGGGGGATCTCTATGTAGTGTCTAACTCCAACAACCACACCTGGCGCTAATTATGGCGGGGCAAGCTGGCGGAACTGGCAAGGCGGCTGGCGGCTAAGGGGTTCGGCTTCTGGTGCACGAGTCCTTTATAGACTTGTTGGAGGGCGAGACCGCCGCGCCCGACATCTCCGTGGCTAAGTCCTTCGGCAAGCTCCTAACGGCGCCGGGTCTGAGGGCAGGCGTAGCGCTCGGGGTAAGGGACGGGCGGCTTATGGCTCCATGGCGTCTCAACTCCATAGCCGACTACGCCATATAACACCTAGGCGCCGAGGGACTTAGGAGACACCGCGACGCCACAGTTATGTACATCAGCGAGGAGTCGCCTAGGGTTCAGAAGGAGGTAATGAAATGGCGAGGTGACCCCTTCGCCTATCCGCTTCTTCGTGGTCAAGGGGTCTCCCCGCGGAGTTAAGGTAAGGCCTCTGCACGGCCTCAACATCGCCGGCTTCAGGGTATTTATAAAAACGCCTGAGCTTAACAAGATCCTCGCAAAGGCGATTTGCCGCGAAATACCCAAGCTCCTAAAGCCGCCGCAAGCTCTAAGTCCGACATAAAAAAGCTGGGGTTAAACGAACTCGACCCCCTCGGTGGTGGTCAGCGTCACTTTGTAGAGGAAGTCCATCTGCCTGAGGGCCGCGGCGTAGTCGAACTCGTTGAGGGCGGCGATTGCGTCTATGGGCACCACAACGTCGTATAGCCTAAGCCTGGCGCTGGCCACTGTGTGTAGGACGCATATGTTCGCCACAGTGCCCGTCACCACTAGGTGTTGTATGCCGTACATCCTGAGGACGTGGTCCATCGGCGTGCCGAAGAAGGCGTCGTATCTCATCTTCTCTATTACGATGTCGCCCTCCCTCGGCTTGAGCTCGTCGACGATTTGCCAGCCCCAAGTCCCCTTAACCACGTGAGGACCCCATATGGGGAACTCCACCGGGTCGTCGGGGTAGTGGGTGTCCTGGGTGTATACCACTCTGACCCCCGCGCCTCTGGCCTTTTCCAGGAGAGACGCTATGCGCGGTATTATCTCCCGGGCCGCGGGGCCGTACAGCTTTCCGTTGGGGTGGGCGAAGTCGTTCTGCATATCAACCACGACCACTGCGCTCTTCTTTGCGGGGAGGGACACCTTGTCAACAATCGAGACTCGGGGGACTTTTACAGATTCGGGAAGCATGTACAATTCGGATTAGGATAAAAGATTTTTACCCGCTTTTCCAGCTCAGCTTATGAAAGAGGTTGTGTACACAGAGGCGGCGCCTAAGCCTATTGGGCCCTACTCACAGGCGGTCAAGGTGGGCAACATGCTCTTTGTCGCGGGGCAGATCCCCGTCGACCCCAAGACGGGGGAGGTTGTGAGGGGCGACATAAGGGAGCAGACGAGGCGTGTGCTCGAAAACATTAAGGCGGTTGTGGAGGCGGCGGGCTTTACCATGAACGACGTGGTCATGGCCTTTGTCTTTCTGGCTGACATGAACCACTTCCCCGCCTTCAACGAGGTGTATGCGCAGTACTTCCCCGAGAAGCCGCCTGCTAGGGTGACGGTGCAGGCGGCGAGGTTGCCGAGAGATGTTTTAATAGAAATTGCCGTGATAGCGGCTAGGGGTTGACGAGGACTCGCAGCGCCGACCCGTGACGACGAACCGGGTCCCGACCCTTTTCGTCCTCGGAGGGGGGCGCGCCGCTCTGGAAAAGGCCAAGCAGTGCGGCGCCGTCCATATCGACAAGTACGAAGTGGTAATACCTGAGGAAGTCGACGGCGGCATACAAGCACATGTGGAGGACCCGACCATCGCTCTGCTGTTGCTAGACGTTGCCGAGAGGATCTACGTCTTCCCCGAATACGCCGACTTTTTGCCAAGGCTCCGCCGGGAGAAGGTCGTCGTAGTGGCGCCGGGCGGCCACCCCCTCTGCGCTGAATACAGATGCGGCGACCTCTGTTCATAGCCACCACCTCCCTTACCAGAGCCGGCGTGGAAGCCTGCGCGGACTTCCTAGAGGCTATTGCCCCCGCTCAACGCGCAGAGGCTCCCCCCAAGCCTGCGCTAGCCATAGGCACATTAGTGCAAGAAGACGGAGTAATATGCGGCACTTACCCTCCCAACCCCATTGAACTAGCCCACGACCGCTGGCACCAACTCCCGCCGGAGAGGAAGTCGGCCCTGGCTAAGTGGATTGTAGAATACGTCTCTATGGTTATAGAAAGCATAAATCTCGACAAGGCGTATTTTAAACTTGTAAAACGAGGCTGGGCACACGCGTACGTCAACTATATAAGTTAACAATTTTAGTAAACTGTGAGCGTTGTAATAGGCGTCAGAATACCCAAAAAACTAAAAGAAGAATTAGAACAGCTGGGCATAGACTACGCCAGGGAGATAAGAGAATATCTCCAACGGCGCGTAAAAGAAGAAAAAGCCAAGAAGCTGGCAGAGGCCTTAGACAAGTTGATTGAACAGGCAATAGAAAAGGACTACTCCACCACGTGGATAAGGGAGGAGCGTGAGAGTCGTAGTTGACGCCTCTGTAGTAGTAAAATGGGCAGTCCCTGAGCCCTATTCACAGGAGGCAAGAAAACTACGCAACGACCACCTACTTGGCAGAGTAAAGGCCGTGGCGCCTCCATGTCTATGGCTCGAAGTGGCCAGCGCCCTACGTAAATACGTCATAAGAGGCGTATTGCCAAACGACAAGGCTTTGACCGCCGCAGAGCTACTATACCAAACTGAAGTGGAGATAGAAGAAGTAGACCCACGCCAGGTGTTAGCCACAGCATTAAAACACGGCGTAACGACATACGACGCCGCGTACATACACCTAGCCGAAAAACACAACACCCTACTCTACACAGCAGACGAAAAACTGTTAAAACACCCCAAGGCAAGGCACATAAAAGACTACTAAAACTTAAAAAC
>CAMLLK010000058.1 GCA_946480885.1 uncultured Thermoproteales archaeon | reverse complement strand
ACCACAAGCCCTACCTCCTCTCTATAAACTGCTAATTTTCCAAAGACGTAATTCTTAGGCACTTCGTTGTAGAAAACTTGGTGTAGTTGTATATCTAAATCTCCTGTAAGTAGGCCTTCTAACAAAGCCATTGCCGCCCCGTCGTTGCTTATGGTATATAACTCCTCCCACAGCTCCACTGAGGGGGGTTTTGCCTTTTCTGTAAGTTTTAGTAATAATTTCGCTAAGTATGGAGGCGCCGTCACTACGTCGTCTGTAAAATGCATCACCAAGCCCCATTTTAGAAGTTTTTCCAACGCCCCCGGCCGGCCTAGGAGCTCCATTGCGATTTCTAACTCTTTCTCAATAGAGAGATTTCTTCCATATGCTGAGTATAATGCGGCTGTGTCGACGTCATCAATTCTCTCTTCTACTAACTTAATTAAATCTTCCCCCACTCTCTCTACCTCAACTATGTCTTTTTCATAGGCGTCTTCAGACTTTTTGTAAAACTCTTCCCACCTCTCGCCGTATCTCAACTTAAAGTCTCTCAGTAGTGTGTCTAAACTACCTTTAAACAACGCTCTTTGGTAGCGTGCCTCTATTAATGCCGGATCCACGTCTCTTTATAAAAGGTATATAAATGAAAAAACACAGAGGCGTTTTGTGAAAGGCTTTAAAAAACTCACTCCTATTGAGGAAGCCCAGAGAGTTTTTCTAAACGCCGTTACTCACGTCCCCGGCGTTGGAAAAATACCTATCCAGTCCTCAGTGGGGAGGTTTCTAGCAAAAGACGTAGTGTCCCATGTAGACGTCCCCCCCTTCGACAGAGCCGCCTTTGATGGATACGCCGTGAGGTCGACAGATACAGTCGGCGCGTCGCGTACAAACCCCATGACGTTGAAAATAGTGGGTTGGTCAAAGCCCGGCAAGCCGTATTTAAAACAACTAAACCCCGGAGAGGCTTGTGAAATAGCCACCGGCGCCCCTCTCCCCCCCGGCGCCGATGCAGTTGTGCCATATGAAGAAGCCGCGGCGAGGGGCGACTACGTCGAGATTTACAAAAGTGTGCCTAAGTACTACTACGTTTCTAGAAGAGGAGAAGACGTATCTGCTGGCGAAGTGGTATTGAGAAAAGGGCGGCGTATAAGACCCTGGGATTTAGGAGTGTTGGCCTCTATTGGCGTAAGAGAGATAGAGGTGTATAATATAAACGCAGCGTTGATATCCACAGGAGATGAATTAATTGAACTCGAAGAGGGCGACCCCCCGCCCGGCAAGATTATAAATAGTACACGTCATGTCATTACTGCCTTATTGAAAGAACTAGGCGTAGATGTCTATTACTTAGGCATTTTACAAGACGACGTAGACATAATATTTAATACAGTACACGACGCCTTGAAGAAGTATGACTTAGTCATAACCACAGGTGGCGTATCGGTGGGGGAGCCCGACTATGTTATAAAAGCGGTATCTAGACTAGAGCCAGAGGTGTTAATCCATGGAATTGCTGCGAGGCCGGGCAGGCCTAATAGCGCGGCAGTAGTTAAGGGAAAGCCCGTGGTTATGTTGTCTGGATTCCCAGTGGCGTCTATAGTAGGCTTTGAGATTTTTATAAAGCCACTAGTTTTAAAAATGGTTGGGGCACGGCAAGATCCTCTGCCGACTAGAGAAGCCGTATTAACAAGGCGAGTCGCCACTCCTATCAATACTAGAAGTTTTGTTAGAGTACGTGTGTATAAAAAAGGGGGGGTTCTATACGCTGAGCCGTTGGCTGTGACTGGAAGCGGGATATTGTCAACTTTGACAAAAGGCAACGGGCTTTTAATAGTCCCAGAGAATAGAGAGGGCTTTGACGAGGGTGAAAGAGTAGAAGTAATTCTCCTCGACCCGGTGGAGGAGTTAGAGAGCTAATTTAACTTCTCCCGACCATTTATACGTCCTATACCCCCTTGGCAAATTTTTCAACACCGCCTTAGTTAACTGAAGCGCTTTTTCAAATGCGTCTTTTCTCACTACTAAATCGTATTGCTCCCAGCCAATTGGTATAAAGTCGAGGCCGTACGCCTCTGCCGCAAATCTCACGCCTACTCCCACGTCGGCTCTGCCTTGCGCCACCGCCGCCGCCACTGCGGTGTGAGTTCTCACCTCGTGACTGTACCCCCTAATCTTTTTCACTAACTCTTCTATAGAGACGCCAATTTCTCTAGCCAATTTTTCCAACATTATATCTAACAAGGCGCGGGTCCCCGTGCCTCTAGGCCTGTTGACTATAACTACGTCAGATCTCAAAAGATCTTTTACATCTGCAATCCCCTTGGGGTTCCCTCTCTGCACTATAAACCCCTGTTCTCTCTCAAATAGACCGACGACGTATATATCTCTCAAGCCGATTTTTTTTACAATAGAGACGTTGTAGTCTCCCCCCTCTGGGTCGTAAATATGGACACCAGCCACCTCCCCCTCTCCACGTTTTAAAGCCATAAGTCCTCCATATGAGCCGACGTATATCGCCTTCCAATTGTGTCTAGAAATTACTAAATCTATGAGGGGGTCGTGGCTCCCTATAAAATAAAGCTCCGCAGGTCTATATCTCTCAAAGAGATACACCTCCACCTCCTCCCCCTCTGACAGAAACTCTACGTCTTCGGGAATTGTAAAATATCCGTCGGCCTTTGCTAAAACTGAAATCGCGCCGGACTCTGCGTAGAGTGGAAACGCCTTCACGCCGTCTTTAGATTTTATTAAGACAACTGGGTACAACGCCCGCCTACCCTTTGCCCCCTCTACGCCAAACGCAAGCCTCGCTTTATAAACAGCTGGAGGGTCAGGCTCGACGCATTGAAGTTTCATGAGTAGTGGTCTGACTATACTGTGGAATATCATTAACGCCGACGTGGGGTAGCCCGGGAGTCCAATAACCAATTTATCTTCTACAACTGCGGCTAAGGTCGGCTTACCTGGCCTCACCATTAGGCCGTGGAAAAGAACTGTCCCCAACTCCCCCAATACGCGATAAGTCAAGTCGGCCATCCCCGCCGAGGTGCCGCCGCTGATTAATACCAAGTCAGATATCTCCAACGCCTTTTCAATAGCTTTTCTATACTCTTCGACCACGTCTTTTACAATGCCTAGGAATATAGGAACACCCCCGGCCTCCGCCACCGCCGCCGAAATTGCATAACTATTTACGTCGTATAGTTTACCTAAAGTCAACGCCTCTCCAGGTGGCACTAACTCGTCGCCGGTGGATATGACTGCAACTCGAGGCCTTTTGACTACTTTAACTCTTTTTATGCCCAACGCCGCCAATACCCCGATTTCTCTCGCAGTTAGTCGTGTACATTTTTTCAAAACTACTTCTCCATATGATATATAGGCGCCGGCGCTCATTATATTTTCGCCAGGCGCCACTGACTTGAAAATTTTAACAACGCCGTCTCTCTCTTGTGTATGTTCAACCATTACCACTGCGTCAGCCCCCCTCGGCAATGGAGCGCCAGTGGCTATCTCAAAGGCCTCTCCATATCTAACCTCGCCGCGAGGCCACCCCCCAGCCTCTACACGGCCCACTATACTTAACTCAACAGGAGTTAACTCAGAGGCTCCATAGGTTGACTCAGCCACGACTGCGTAGCCATCTACAGTGGATCTATCAAAAGGAGGCACATCTATCGAGGCCACGATATCCTCCGCCAACACTCTTCCATAGCTCTCCAATATATCGACCTCCTCTTGTGGCAAAGGCTTGACGTATTTATCCAATAATTCTACTGCCTTTTCTAAAGTTACAAGGTGGTGGAAAATTACTCTCTTCATTTCACCACTTCTGACAATTCCCTCTGGAGAGTAGCAGCGGACCCCTCTTCTACGTACTGCGTAATTTTTTCAACTAATGTCTGTGGAAGTTTTTCCAACGCCTCTCCTCTACAGTCTATATATACTAATTTTACAAATATAGAGAATTTATCATTTTTTACATTAGTCTTTACAAATCCAAAAAGCCAATCGTCACCTATTTTTATTTTAAAACTTTTTATCGACCTACGTAGAGAGCCTAGTCTGCCAAGCGCTTTTCTCTTCGCAATTTTTTCCGCCTTAGTCTCATCTACACAAGACACAGTTTAATATACTAATGGTTTATATAAACTGTGAAGAAAGTCCCCGTTTCTGATTTGTGAAGAGTTCACGTACCGGCTGATGGAGAAAAAATTTATAAGTGAATACATAAAGGCGGATATGATTCCCATATTTGACCCAATTGCAATGGGACTCTACATTATTGGATACATATTTATGTTTATTATAGCGGCCACTATCGCCCCCAAAGTGGCCAACGCTGTCTCTGGTAGATTTACTCTATACGGCGCAATGGCTTTAACAGCAATCTTAATAATTCTGACGACGGCCTTTATTATCTATTTAATTGTCATTTACGCCGCGCCGTATTTAACAACCTACGGACTTGGCCTCTTCGGCGGACTTATCTTCTTTATCGTGTTGATGAATTTGATTATGTACTTCCTCTCTCCCTATATGATCAACATGGCCTACGGCGCCCGTCCTGACTCTAGGCTTCAGCAGATTGTAGACGACGTGGCGGCTAGACTCGGGGCGCCGTTTAGACTAAAGGCAGTTATAGTAAACGGGCCCCCAAATGCGTTTGCATATGGCAACTTTTTGACAGGTCGCTACGTAGCAGTTACGAGCTCAATGCTTAGCCTTACAGATAGGAGAGAGCTAGAGGCAGTCATAGGCCACGAAATTGGCCACCACATGCATAGAGACAACGCTGTAATGCTACTCTTTGGCATTTTGCCCTCTATTGTGTACTACCTCGGCGTTATGTCTGTACATATGGCATTAGGCCACTCTAACAACAGAGGCGGGGGGCCCGTCCTATTGGCCATTGGCATCGCAGCAGTGTTAGTTTCTTTCATAATACAGCTTTTAGTATTGGCGTTTAGTAGACTAAGAGAGTACTATGCAGACACTGCCGGCGCCAGAGCCGCCGGCAAAGAAGCTATGCAATTCGCCTTAGCGAAGATACACAAGTACTACTTCGCAAACCCAGAAGACCACCTCATGGTAAAAGACAGCCGCTTCAGAGCTCTGTTCATCTATGCTCTAGTCAACGCAGTGGCTAATCCCTTTGTGACACTTACAAAAAGCGAAGTTGAACAAATCAAACGGTCGAGATATTCGGCATTTATGGAGATTTTCTCCACCCACCCGCCGATACCAAAGAGACTGAGATTTCTAGACCAGTTGTAGTCTTTTTTTCTAAATATTTCTTTTGTCTAAAATACCTGATTTTTTTAAGACTTGGGACAGTTGTCTTCTCCATGCCCACTCTCTTTATTAAAGATGGTAGGGTATACATAGCTATAGATGAGGAAATGATTGATCTTTTAGAAGAGGGGTGGGAGCCAGTGGCTAGATTTAACGCCCTCCCCATAGCTTTAAGAGCCGCGAAGTGGTACGCAGATAGGTTTGAGTATATAATAGAGTGGGGTTAATACAGCGCTAATCCTCTCTTTAAGAATTTCTGTAATATGACGTATAGGACTACCGGCAGCGTGGCGTAAATTAAGCGGCCGCCGCAAATTTATTCCACTGAACTGCGTAGACATTAGACAAGAGTGTATATATCCACTAATGTCCTATTCTCACCTGCAAGAAAGAGACCTAGGGTCTGTCGACCTTTGTTTCTCAGTCTTGTCGTTGAAATAATACCCACAAGCTCCGTGTACCCACGCAGAGATGAAATATGGATTAACTATATAAGATATGCCATATGTACGAGGCGGATTGTGATACTGACACATTATTTTCAAATATATTTACACTCTGGGTCAGTATTAAAGAGGCGAAATTAGAATTCTCATCATCCTAGTTTAGACGTTTAAATATATAAATACTTAGACACATGGCTCTGTTAGTAATTCTTGCGGGCGGTAAGTCTTCTCGCTTTGGTAAAGAAAAATGTACATTTACACACGGCGGGAAGAGAATGATAGAGTATGTAATAGAGGCGGGGCTTGGAGTTGTAGAAGATGTATATATCGCAGCTGGTCAAAACGCACATCTATATGACAGATGGAGAGTATTAGAAGACAGCCCCAGGTTCTCCGGCCCCTTGGCAGGCGTCGACGCCGCAGTGAGCCGCTTCGATAGAGATCTACTCTTCGCCCCTTGCGACGTGCCCTATATAAAGCCTAGAGTTTTTGAAATACTTCTCACCATAGACACACCTGCGTCTGTATGGGTGTTTCCAAACGGCAGAGTTGAATCAACAATTTTTAAAATAAAGCCAAAATTTATAAAAAACATATTAGATTTCTTATCAGTATATAAAAGAAGTAGAATTGATGATATATTTAGATTAATCACTACATATTTTTTATCTATGGAAGAACATAGAGTTGAGCCCCAGTGGTTTGTTAATATTAATAGAGAAGAAGACTTCGGCAGAGTCTATAAT
>CAMLLK010000057.1 GCA_946480885.1 uncultured Thermoproteales archaeon | reverse complement strand
CCCACCCACCCTCTTTCCCTACACGACGCTCTTCCGATCTAACTGCGGCGAGCCATGTCCAGTGGTGTGTAAAAAAGTTTGGAGAGGTAAAAAAGTAGACTATGAATCTTTCCACGCAGTGGGGCCCTTCATAGGCAATTATATATTCGAAGAGGCCGTGCCTTTAATAGACAAAATCGACCGACTTGGGCTAGACGCAATTGAGATAGGCCACGTAGTGGCGTGGCTCTTCGACGCCGTGCACCACGGGCTTTTAAAACCAGAGGAGGTGGGCATAGACGAAGTGCCTTCTTTTGAACCTACGGCGTTTGACCCAGGTAGAGACTCAATTAAAAACGCCAGACTGGCTTTGAAACTCATCGAGGGCTTTGTGGCCAACTCAACAGAGGTGTTGCGGCTAGTGGCAGAACTTGGCGTGAGGAAGGCGGCTAGAGAATTAGAGAGAAAATTCCAAGACCGAGTAAGAGCCGTGGGGGTTAGGTTTAGAGACTTGGCGGTCTACGCCGCATACGGCTCGGAGGGGTATATGACGCCTAATTTCTACTGGGCGCCGGGCCTCGTGGCGCCTATGTATATCCAAGGGAGGTACTGGACGAACTACAACCCCACTTTTATGTCTCCAGAAGAGTTCGCCAAGTCTTCTTACGAGAGGGCGGTGGCGGAGAGCTTTATAGACAACGCCGGGATTTGTAGATTCCACAGAGGCTGGGCAGAGCCGGTGTTGAAAGATCTATACCAACTAGTGGGGCTGGAGATGCCCACGGCGGATATATACAGAGCCATTGCTTATTATTCAAAACTAGCGGGGGCGGAGCCTATGCCTTGGGAGAGTAAGAGGACTAGAGACATCGTGTCTACACTAGCCGCAGAGCTTGGGGCAAAGGATTGGAGGTTTATAGACTACGACGACTATTACGAATGGTGGATAAAATACAAAGAGAGTTTAGATAAGCTACTGTTTAGTGGTGTCTAGGCTCGTGTACTAGATCTGGGGGAAACTCTTTGAGTTGTCTCTTTTCAAATTTTTCAATTACTTCTCTCACAGTGTTGCCCTCTGCTAAATATATAGAGATGCCAAGTCCTCTAAAGGCGTGGTATGCCGGCCTGCCGATTTCTCTAGTTATAACCACGTCGGGTTTGAGTTGTAGAATCTCCTCCCACCTATGCCTAACTCCCTTCACTACTTCTTCATTTCGATAAATTTCAACTCTCCCTCCGTCGTAGATTAGGAAATATGGAGCTCTGCCAAATTCGTCAGAGACTGGGGAATCTAGCCCGGCGGCTTTGTCTACGGGAATTAATATACGCATGACACCACGTCGTTTTATCTATTTAAAATTTTTCACTAATTTGTTAAAACTTATTTAACGGTGTGGCGAGATAGATAAGGTTAAATAATAATAGATATATCTACTACATGGGTCTATTTGAGATTCGGCTCCATGGCAGAGGTGGACAGGGCATAGTCACTGCGGCTCAAGTATTAGCCACGGCTGCTATAATAGAGGGGAGATACGCCCAGGCGTTTCCCGAGTTCGGCCCAGAGCGTAGAGGCGCTCCTGTGAGGTCATATCTCCGCATCTCAGAGAGCCCGATATATATTAGAGAGCCTATAATGAGGCCTGATGTAATAGTAGTGGCGGACCAGTCTCTATTCAAAGCAGAGAATCTACTAGACGGCTCTAAAGAGACCACGGTCTTAGTCATAAACGGCCTCTATAAGACGCATTTAAAGACTTATTATGTAGACGCCACTTCTCTGTCTATGAAAATCTTAGGGAGGCCTATAGTAAACACAGCGCTTATAGGCGCCGTGGTGAAAGCCACACATGTCGTAAGCCTCGACTCTGTGGCCAAAGCCCTGGGGAAGTACTTCACCGGCAAGTTGTACGAAGTCAACCTAAGGCTTGTACAAGAGGCGTATAGAGAGACTAGAGAGCTATGACTTTGCCGAAGTATAACCAACTGCCCATAGGCGCCGCCGTGACGGAGCCAGGTTCTACTAGACGTAATTTAACAGCGGGATGGAGGACGTTGAGGCCTGTAATACACGACGAGAGATGTGTTAGGTGTCAATTATGTTGGATCTACTGCCCAGAGGGGACGATAATAGAAAAGAGGGGGGTCTACAAAGTGGGGGGTAGGACCTACGATGTTAAGTACGAAATAGACTACGACTACTGTAAAGGCTGTGGCATATGCGCCAACGAGTGTCCCACAAAGGCTATAGAAATGGTGCCAGAGACGCCATGATACAGATACAGAGAGCAAAATTAAAAGAGGCGTTGACTAGCAACTACGCAGCGGCGTATGCAGTAAAAGCCGCCGATGTAGACGTAATAGCGGTGTACCCCATCACCCCCCAGACCACCATAGTGGAGAAACTATCGGAGTTTGTATCCAACGGCGAGTTAAACGCAGAGTTGATACACGTCGAGTCTGAACATTCTGCACTCTCTGCAGTTGTAGGCGCCGCCGCGGCTGGCGCCAGAGTATTTACAGCCACGTCGAGCCAAGGGCTAGAGCTAGCCCACGAAGTCCTCCACATAGCCAGTGGGCTGAGGTTACCTATAGTCATGGCTCTGCCCACGAGGGCAGTCTCCGCTCCCATAAGTATACACAACGACTACAGCGACTTAATGAACGCAAGAGACACAGGCTGGGTAATTTACATAGCCGCTTCTGCACAAGAGGTGTACGACTCCCTCATACAAGCCTATAGAGTGGCTGAATCTATCTACCTCCCAGTGATGGTTGCCTACGACGGCTTTTTAATGAGCCACACTCTTGAGCCAGTAGAGCTGAATGACGAAGAAGATGTGAGGAGGTTTCTACCACGTAGAAAAATTCCACATGTCCTAGACCCCCGCAGACCGGTGACTCTAGGCCCCTTGACCTCTCCCGATTGGTACTATGAATTTAAATATCAACAAGTAGAGGCTATGAAAGAGGCCTATAAGGCTGTGAGAGAGGTAGATAGTGAATACAGATCTAAATTCGGCCGTGGATACGGCGTAGTGGAGGGATACCGCGTGGAAGACGCTGACTACGTAGTAGTGACCTACGGAGGCGTCTCCTACGGCAACGCCAGAGCGGCTGTCGACATGGCGAGAGAGAGGGGCATAGCCGCCGGGGTTTTGAGGATAAGACTCTACAGGCCGTTCCCCACAGAAGACGTAGTGAAGACTTTGGCCGGGGTCAAGGCATTCGCCGTGTTAGACAGAGCGATTATGTACGGCAGCCCCGCGGAGGGGCCTTTATATAAAGACATAGCTGTGGCTATGTATCTACATGGACTAAACACGCCGGGGATGAATATAATACACGGCATCGGCCAGAGGACTATCTACGTAGAAGATATATATAAAATATTCCAGATGTTGAGAGAGAGTCCTAGGAGAGAGGTGGTGTTCATGGGGGTGAGGGTATGAAGATCTATTACAAAACTTTGAGAGACCTCCCTCGGGAGGAATTATTCGCCCCCGGCCATAGGATGTGTGCAGGCTGCGGCGCCGCGGTGGCTATGAGGTGGATCACTAAGGCCGTAGGTCCAAACGCTGTGATTGCCAACGCCACGGGCTGTGTAGAAGTCACCACGACGCCATATCCCGAGACTGCGTGGATGCACCCCTACATCCACGTGGCGTTTGAGAACTCAGCTGCAGTGGCCTCTGGAGTGGAGGCCGCCATAAAGGCGCTAAGGAGAAAAGGCCTTTGGGAGGCTGGAGACACTAAAGTAGTGGTCATAGCTGGAGACGGCGGCACATACGACATAGGTCTACAAGCTCTCAGCGGCATGTTAGAGAGGAGACATGGGGTGTTGTATATACTCTACGACAACGAGGCGTATATGAACACGGGCATACAGAGAAGCGGCTCTACGCCGAAATACGCCTGGACTACGACTACTCCAGTAGGGACGGCGGCGAGGGGAAAGATACAGTGGAAAAAAGACATAATGGGCATTGTGATGGCCCATAGAATTCCCTACGCAGCTACGGCTAGCATAGCCTATATCTTAGACATGGTGAATAAAATAAAGACGGCTCTTGAGTATACAGAAGAGGGCCCCACATTTCTACATATTTTTGCCCCCTGTGTGCCAGGTTGGCGCTACCCAGAGAATAAGACAATTGAAGTGGCTAGACTGGCAGTGGAGACTGGCTACTTCCCACTGTATGAATGGGACCACGGCAAGTTGAGACTTAACCCGCCGAGTAATGTCCACGTAGACAAATCGAAGAGAAAACCGCTTAGAGAATATATGAGACTACAGGGGAGGTTTTCACACATGTCAGAAGAAGAGATTTTAGAATTGGAAAAGGAACTAGACGCGTATTGGGAATACTTAGCGAAATTAAGTCAAATATAAACTATCTACATATTACTTTAGTATTTTACTAATTTGAGACAGTGTCTACACGATGATCTTAAATAATGAGCGCGGCATAGATTTATGTCAAAGATTTTAATACTAACCCTAGGGCTGGCGGCGTTGATCTTAGCAACAACGGTAGTAATTCCCCCATATGCTAAACTAGAACATATAGCTTATAAAATAGAGGAGACTACGTTAAAAATCCAAGGCGCTGGCGTGGCCACTCTTGCAAGGCCTTCTGTAACGCCTGGCCAGGGGTATATATACACTGGCATGAAGATTGAACTCCTAGGCGCCTACCCATCTCTTGAAATTGGGGCAGACGGCCAAGTTAGTAAGACCTTTGATCAAAACGGCTTTGTCTCTGTAGTGTACATAGGCCCCGACGCGTCGAGAGTAATTCTTGTAAACACCGCCAGAGAACAAATTGAGGTCAGGATGAGAATAACATACATGTACACAAAGGCGTCGTACATACCGCTCAATGGAGATTCAGTAATTGAAGTAAACACGCCGGAGTCCAACCTACCGAGAGGCTTTCAGGCGATGGCTAGAATTACTATAGAGCCGTACGCTCCTTTTGTAATTAAGGCAGTTGAGAAGCCCGACGGGACTCCAGCCGCTGTGTATAGAGTAGAGCCTAAGGTCGTTGAAATAAACGCCCCAGGTAGGTACAAAGTCCTAGTGGCGCCGGGTCCCTCCATGCCCGCGGCTATGTTGGTAAAGAGTTTGGCAAAACAAACTGCCACTGTCTCTCCCAACGGCGAGTTTGTAGTGAGTGGGGCAGAGGTGGGAGTTCCACAAGGCTGGAGGTTGTTGGGCTACGTAGTCTTTGCGTATACGGGTGACGCTAATATAATAGGCAGAGAGGCCACGGGAGATATAACAATCGAGGGGGGTCTAGTGGACGTTGTGACTGACGTGAACCAGAACATAATCGTGAGGAGTGTGTCTTACTTAGTTCCGCCGGTGTGGAATTTCAACATTAGGTATAAAATAGCGCTCGTCTATGGCGAAAGTTTTAGAGTAGTCTCTACACTCTCCTCGACAGTGAGTTTGATATACATACCTCTAGTGTATAAAGAGGCCGTTGTGAAATGGCTGCCTGACAGAGCTCTAGTCAACGTAACAGATGCAGACTTGGCAGATGGCCAGTGGACTGCAATAGTGATGCAACTCCCAGAAATAGCTAGGATAGTGTCGATTAAGACGCCAGGTAACGCCGTTATATCAAACGCCACTGATGTGAGATTAGTCTGGGGCGGCGGTCTCAGATCGGCGTCTATATCACCCGACGGACGTCAAGCATATATCATAGCTCAAATTGGAGATACCAAAGAGGCCGGCGTATATGTGTTTTTAATCAGATGGACGCCCGTTAGGATACCTGTGGTCGACACGAGAGGTAGACCAGTAGGCCAGTTGTCAGCGGCGGCAGATAAATTCGAGGCGTCGGCAAGCGTCGGCTACGTCGAAGTTAGAGTCTATAGACCAGAGCCGTTTGTGGTAGACATAAGTTACAAAGGCGTGAAGGCGGCGCAAGTACAAGTGAACTCATTAATCGCCTCTCCGCCTCCAGTCACTCTCGGCATATATAGAGTCAGAGTAGTGGTAGTGGGGGCGTTGAACCAGCCCATTGGAGACGCCACTGTGACTCTCGAAGGGTTCCCAGCCGTAGGTAAGACAGACGCCACGGGAGCCGTGGTCTTCCAAGACGTATTAACCGGTGTCTATAAAGTACACGTCAATATCGGCGGTAGAGTAAAAACCACAGAGACTATAGAAGTGTCTGGAGACACTGAGAAGATAGTTAAGACCTCTGTAGTGGCCATGGTAGGCGACGTCCCCATAACAACACTTGACGCATTGGCGGCGATAGGCGGTATATCTGCCGCTGGCCTCTACTTCGCCTTAGCTAGGAGAAGAGAGCCTGTGGCTGAGGTTGAACAAATCTAATTTTTAAACCACTCTAGTTTTTACCCACGTGCCTATTTCAAAAGTCTTTTTTGACGAAAGGGGCGAGCCCATTGCCCGCGTTGTAGAAGAGGGGGGGAGATACGTCGTGTCTATAGACGTTTTTAAAAGAGTGCCCTCCC
>CAMLLK010000056.1 GCA_946480885.1 uncultured Thermoproteales archaeon | reverse complement strand
AGTTCAAGCCTAGGCGCCGTCAACGTGGCGTTTGGGACGCCGTTGATAACCCAGTTCTTCAACACAGTCCTAACCCCAGCCCTCTCTTCTATAGGAACCGGCACTACGACAACTACGCGATCTCCCTCTCTCACCCACGCCACGTTGTCGGCGCCTTCAATTCTAGCAGGCGGGCTCACCGCCACGAGGTAATGTCTCAAAAACACTGGAGTCAGCTTAATGGGCTCTCTCACAGTCTCTACAACCACTCTAGCAGTGGAGCGGGTCTCTCTCCACATTGTGAACACCCCCCTGGTGCCGTTGCCGAAGTCTATATACTCAGCGGCTTCAAACACTACAGTAGAGCCGTACTCAGCCCATAGCTCCTCTGTGCCGTTTACCAAGGCCCCTCTGCCTACAGACACGCGGAACACCGGCACGTACCTAGCATATGCAAATACTGGATATACGTCAAACCTCGGCTCCAGCCCCACGTCTATAATATTCCCATAGCTGTCGTACAACAACACGTTGACTAACTTCACCCCGGCGTCTCTATCCACAAACATCCTGGGGAAAGACACTCTATAAATCGCCTTGACATATGTAGGCCTCTGCACGTCTACAGTCACCACCCCAATCCCAGCCCCGATTCGGCGGCCGTCCACCTCCCAGCCGTCGAGCACAACTCTCACTTGGCGTTGTAAAACAGCCGGGTCCACCCTAGCCCAGTCGCGAAGCACGTCCAACCCCTCGATCTCCACCTCTAACTGAACCGGCGGCGAGGGCCTCGCGCTATATCTCGTCGGCCCAGCGGCCCAGTCCGGCCCCACGACTAATTCAGGAGGCTGTCTATATACTCTATACTGCAGCTCGTATCTCAACACCAAAGGCTCAGCCACGTCGCCGAAGATAGTCAATGTGAAATTACGCTCTGGCCTACACCTGACGTCCCCCATATATCTATAAAGCGGCATAATAGAGACGCGGCCGTAGGGGACGTACAACTCGCCGCGTCTATACAAAGTATAGAAATACGCCACGTCAGACCCCTCCGCCACGACCGCCGCCTCTAGCGGTAAACACCTATCATCGGCCTCTACTCTATAAGGCAGCCTGGCGGTGAAGAGTATAGAGACACTGTCCCAGTTCTCAAAGGCCACCACCTGGCCGTCGAAAGAGGAGGCCACTGAAGTCACAGGCTTAATATTAAAAACCTGCGGCGCCAGTGTGAAATTCCCAGTGACGTTGCCCCCCACGGCCCTTATCAACAACTGTGTAGAGACGGGGTCAGTCCTAACCACTGGGACCCCGTCTTTAAAAATATAGAAATGGCCCGCGAGCGTGCCCACTGCCACTATAGACCCGTTCCAAGACGTAGCTATAGCCATAGGCTTGGCCGGTAGGGGGTACGTCCACGCCACGCGCCCATCTCTAACCCCCACCACCCCACTGCCCACAGCTACGTATAGCCAACGCCCGTCTTGACTCATCGCAGAGACAACTCTAGGCGTGTCTATTCCATACAGAGCCAAGACTGGGTCGGGAAATACGAGGCCAAAGGGCCACACTCTGACGTAGGGCCTGTCCGTCTTATTAAAACAAAGAGCCACCGCATCGCCGCGTGGCGTCGTGTATAGCCCATATACGGCGCCCCCGCACCTAGCCAGTCGGGTCAGCCCACGGTCAAACCTCCCACACCTCATCTCCTCTCCAGTGGGCAGTCTAAACCTATAGATCCCTCCGTCTGCAGTGCCCACGTAGGCAACCCTCCCAGACCTATCTATAGCCATGGCGGTGACTGAAGGACCCGCGGGTGGCGAGGCCTCAAGTAGAAACTGGTCTACTACTCTGCCGTCTCTTACGACATATATCTCGCCGGACATAGTCCCCACTACTACATATTCACAACTAGTGGCTATCGCAGTGACGTTCGCCCCACGCCCGAGGCTAACCCCCCAGTGTGGATAGCCGTAGGGGGCGTGGAGAGATACTACAGTAGTCTTATCCAATGAGACAAAGACTAGAGGCGGCAGAGGAATTGACAAATCAATCTCTACTGACACACGGCGAGGTATCCTAATCCCGTACTGAGCCAACGACTCGACAATATACGGAGAGAGCTCCACCTCAGTCACTAAACTCCGCTCAATAGTAAACCTCTGTTGTACAATTTCATACATATACAACCTATTGGCGACGGCTAGACAACGTCCGGCGGCGTCTGTGGCAATTAGTGGAAAAACTGCCTCAGTACTCCACAAAACCCTCCCATCCGCCCCCACCACTTTCACAGAGTCAGGAGTGGCCCAGTAAAAAACGTCTAACGCCTCAGTCGGGAGGACGTATGCAGATACAAACACCGCCAAGACAGCCACGAAGAAAAACCAACGCGCCATGACACCCATAAAGACCATGTATATAAACACTACGGTGTATATACCTACTTACACGACAAGACAGAGACATTAGACACAACCACCGCCACCACTGGATACGAGCTGCCGCCCCCAGTCACTACGTATAGAACAGGATTTGTGCCCATGACAAACCCCTCCGCAAAGACTCCTCTAACCTCCCCAACCTCCCCCACGGCGACTACAGACTGCACAGACACAGACTCACCCCGGTAAGAAACTACAACAAAGCCATAAAAGACATGAGGGCCCTCATTCCGAACACAAACTAAAAACCCCCCCTCCACGTCCACATAAGCAGACACAGGAACCACCCTAGCAAACTCCCCCACCCCAGAGACAAAAGCCGAATAGAGCCAACCCCCCAAGACAAAAGCCAAAAGGATAAATAAAAACAAGAAAAAAACAACTTGACTCGAATACACAACGCCTACGGCTAAGATGAGGAGACGGCCGGCCTTACTATGGCGTTGAACGGGAAGCTCTGGCCGCCACTCAAAATCACACGGCCAGGCACCATAGTGCCAGCGGCAAGACCCGTAGGACCTTTATCACTTTTGATTATTGCCTGCCCGCCCACTCTAATTACCTTACTTTGCGTGCCGTTAACAGTGAATGCAGTCACTACATTACCAGCGATCTCAATACTGTCGATTTGTACATCGACGGGGCCTGGGTTCGTGACTACTAATCTGACTGTGCCGTTTGTGTCTATCTCTGCCGATACTACGTTGAGTCTTGGCTGGCCGGTGGCGGAGGCTACAAATGTGGTGTATATGTACCAGCCTACTGCTACTGCAATTATTAACACTATTGCTACTATTACTGCGATTTCTAGACTTGTCATACCTTTTGTCTTTGGCATAGCCGTTTTGTTGTATTTATTTAAATATTTTGTGGTGTTGTCTGTTTTATACACCGGAGGTGCAGTTTTGACTAACTACACGGCGGCGTGGGGTGGGGGGATAGTCACTCTGGCGTGTCCTAATTCTTCGTCTCCAGACGCCTAGTCGTTGGGGAACCCCGGCGGCCCCCTCGTCAGTACGTAATTGGCGTAGGTGGGCCAAGTCTCTACGCCGAGGCGGCGCCGTAATGTTTCTCACGGCGTCTACCACCTCGGCGACGTATACAACGCCGCGGCGAGCGAGACTCTAAACCTCACTATGTATTTTATACATCTTGCCGAGTATCACCGGCGTGACTCTCACGCCGGCTAGGAGGAGGGCTTTCAACATCGTCCTCACCACCTCTAAGTTTGGCCAAGCCCTCTACCACCGTGGCGTTGGAGAATTCAAGCCTCCTCAACTACAGTAGGCTCCCCCAGCTCCAAGATGCCCTCTATCTCTCTCCTCCTCGCCAGCAGCTGCTCCGTGGGTTGTTGGGACTGTCTATATACACGGCGTCTGCCTCATGTCGGCGAAGGCCTGGCCTCTTTAATAGATTTAAAATCTCTACGCCGTGGGGCTCGGCGTCGCTATTTTTTCAACTTTTAAAGACGCCGGGGAATATATACACACGCCCTGGGTCCACCCCGGCGTATTTGCCTCCTCTACAGAGCCGCCGGCCACTGCCAAAGCCGCCTCTGTTAGGGGCACTCGCTACTGGCCTAGTAACACGCCGGCGGGTGGGGGCAGTAGGTTCTTCTAGGTGGCACATCGGCGTTACGCCGCCTTTTTACACATATAGGGGCCGCAGCGGCTGTAGCCTAGTTTTTTAAAATACTCCCTAGCCCCCACTCCAGAGATGACGGCTATTTTAAATAGTCCCTGGCCGGCGGCTATTTCCTCTGCCTTCTCCATGAGGCGCCTCCCCACGCCTTCGTGTTGCCACCATATGCCTCTGCTCCCCACGGGCACGGCGGGGCCGTATACGTGTAGTTCTCTTACTAACGCCGCCTTTGCCAACTCCGGTCGGTGTGGGGCGTGGGGGAGTCTGAGTCTTAGTATTCCGTAGAGGGTGTCGTCTGGCCCCGTCGCCTCGAGGAAGATCTCTACGCCTCTAGAGGCTTCGTAGAGGTGTTTTTTAATCTCTATGGGGCCGGGGGCCACTGGGCGGCTGTTGGCGATTTTGACGCCTACTTCTCTACATCTAATCTCTACGCAGTCTAGCCCGAGCTTCTCCATGTAGTTGAGCACTACCTGTCTCATATTTCCAAACTTGGGGCCGGCTACTACGTGGTGGAGTGGTATGTCTCTGCCTAGTCTCATTACTCTCGCCCACCTAGGCACTGTTGCGTATATCTTCGCCAAGAGCTCTAGCCACGTCTCTTCGTCGTAGCTTTTGTAGAGGCCGCGGCGCCAATCTTCGTAGAGCTCTGTGCCTGGGACTACGTATAGTGGGTATATCTTGACGCAGTCTGGCTTGTAGTCTGGGTTTGTAAAGACTTCTTTTACAATTTCTAAGTCTCTGTCTGGGTCTGATCCTGGGAGGCCCGGCATGAGGTGGTAGCAGACTTTATAAGCCGAGTCTTTTAACAACTGAGTGGCGTAGACTACCTCTCCTACTCCGTGTCCACGTTTTACTCTTCTAAGTATCTCCTCGTCTAGTGTCTGTACGCCTAGTTCTACTCTCGTCACGCCGAGTTTTAACAAATGGTCTACCTCCCCCCTGTCTATGTAGTCGGGCCGCGTCTCTATAGTCAAAGCCACTAGTCTCACCTCCGCCGTCTCGTTTCTCAACTGCTCAGTCTCTAGATCTACTCCGTGGGCCGCGGCCTCTCTCCAATTGGGGTAGTCGTTTAAAGCTTTGTATATATTCGCCACGAACCATTCTCTATAGTCGTGGGGCAGCGCCGTGAATGTGCCTCCCATCACTACTACTTCTACTTTACTGACGACGTGTCCATTTTCTAAATACACCTTAAGCCTCCCCGCGGTTTGTCTATATGGGTCGTAGCCGTTTCTCCTAGCCCTTAGGGGAACTGGGCTGTCCGGTAGGTACGACTTCGGCGTGTCGCTGGCAGTTGGGCAGAATGTACATTTGCCGGGGCAGGGGGCTGGGCGTGTCATTACGGCCACTACGTGTACTCCACTAGCCGCTCTTATAAAACGGAGGGGCTTCTCCACGTTTTTTAAAGGCTTTGTTTTTTTAAATATGTGGAGGGGCCGTATTGGTGGGCGAAGGCGGCGAGAGAGGCTTATTTAAAAATCGGCGAGGAGTACGGCGCCACTAGGACTAGGCCTCTGTACGTGGCGGATTTCGGCCGGCTGGGGGATAGGGCTTTGGACGTGGGCTCCGGCAGGGGGGCCCAGTCTCTATATATTGAACATGAACATAGGTACGTAGTGCGCTGTGACTTAGATAGGAGGATCGCCGCGGGGGGCGAGGCTGTGGAGTGCGAAGCCACTCTCCTCCCCTTTAGAGACAAGGCGTTTGACGTAGTCTACTTAGTGGCTGTGGTGCACCACATGCCGAGAGAGGCGGCGGCGGAGGCGTTGAGAGAGGCGAAGAGAGTGGGGCGTCTGGCTGTGGCCACGGCGTGGGCGCCGGAGGCTTGGCGGGGGAGGCGGCTGGGCGGCGGGGCGTGGGAGGTGCCTTGGGGCGGGAGGGCCGTGAGGATATATTTCGAATATGGAGTGGCCGACTTGTTAGAAATGGCGCCGGCGAGGCCTCTCTCTCTGGGTTTTTTAAAGAGGGGGCGCCACTTTAATATCTACATATTGTTTTGAATTTTTTATTTACGAAGTGTAGTATATACGTGGCTGTTGAGTTGGACTTGTTAAGAGATAGGTTTAGGGAGTTGATTACTTCTAATGAGAAGATCTCTGACGAAGTTATTAATATTATCATACAGAGGAAGAGGTCTCTAGAGGTGGATTTCCACGACGTTTTGCTCTTTGATAAATCTCTAGCGGATTTAGTTATTGAAAAGCCTAAGTTAGTCCTACCCGAGGCCGACAAAGTGGTGAGAGAGATTGTGGAGGAGAAAGACCCCGAGACTGCGAGGGCTTTGAAGAGGTTTTACTTCCGGGTGAGGGGGTCTCCGTTAGTTGTCTCTTTGAGAAAGCTAAGGTCTGAACACATCGGTAGGTTGATACGTATAGAGGGGATTGTGACTAGGCAGACGCCTCCTAAGAATTTTCTCTACAAGGCGCT
>CAMLLK010000055.1 GCA_946480885.1 uncultured Thermoproteales archaeon | reverse complement strand
GTTATTAACTTAATAAAAGTTCGCGCGCCGGAGCTATGGTTATTACAGATATCATGGTTCGGTGGCGAGCCTATGTTGTACTATAGGTATATTATAAATTTTATGAAAGCTATAGAGGAATATAAACACGATAACTTAAAAATAGTCGGTGACATTAGTACAAACGGTTATTTATTAGATCTAGAAAAATTGAAGAATCTTCTTAAACATCATGTCAAGCTTTTCCAAATAACTCTTGATGGCGATAAAACATATCACGATAAAGTCAGAGTTAAAGCTGACGGCGGGCCTACTTTTGAAAAAATATGGAATAATATAATCACGGCTTCGAGAACCGATCTAGATTTTGAATTTATATTGAGAATACATGTACATAGGGATAATGTGGATAGCGTGAAAAATCTTCTTGCAATGATAGCCTCCGTGATAGGTTCCGATAGGAGATTTAGAATATTTATACGACCTATTGGCATGTTTGGCGGTCCAAATGATCATTTGATAAAAACACCGGATCTCGCCACAGTGGGTAAGTTACGTGAATATGCTAAGTCATTAGGTCTGAGGGTATTGGAGGGCAAGGGCGTGTGCTATGCCTCTGCGCTAAACTCTTTTGTGGTTTATCCAGATGGAAGAGTTGGAAAGTGTACTGTTGCGCTCTATGATGAGAAAAATATCGTAGGACGCATCAATAGGGATGGCTCGCTTACTTTAGACGGGGATAAAATCTTGTGGTGGGCTCGTGGGATTCTTCGGGGCGATTTTGAAACAGCCTCTTGCCCATATGCGGCGCCGGACGCCCGACTCTAGGTATTAAACATGGTAGGTAAATCCAGGGCTCTTCTCCTGTTGTTGCTCTATTACTCTCCGGTGTGTGCAACTAGCGCCGTGCTTGGCGTGATAGTAGGGGTTTTTAGCTTTAGAGAACTGGGGATCTTGGGCGCGGCCCTCTCCCTACTGCTTATGCTTATGCCGAGCTTAATATCCCTATTCGGCGGGGTTTTATCTGATAAAATCGGGAGGGAGAAGTACGCCCTCATAGCGTCAAACATTGCTTCGTCTATTGCGGTGGGGGCTATGGCGTTTGTTAACGACATATTTCTGTTATTCGCCTTGTACGCCGCCGTGCAGCTAATTGGCGCCTTCACCTCGCCCGTTATATCTGCATATATCCGCGAGGTATTGGGAGACTATACACATATCTTAAAATTCCGCTCCCTCTCCAGGGCCGTATGTTCAAGTATTAACGTAGCCGCGGCTATAGCCGCCGGCCTTCTTCTACTCACAAGCAGTAAGTACGCAATCCCCCTATTTCTACTCTCAGCGGCGCTCACGGCATTGTCCACCGCCCCGCTCCTCTTCCTCGACGTGAGAGGCAGGCCCCGCGGAGGCGCGACGCTCACCGGTATCTTCGGCGCCGTAAGAAGACAGCTGGAGTCAGACCCCTCCATGAGGCTCCTATTCCTCATATACATGACGACAGGTATTTTCTCAATGCCCCCTCTACTACTGTGGATATACGACTACTATGGAAATTTAGAGCTGGGGTGGAGCATTACGTTAGTGCTTATGGAAATCGGCGGGGCGCTCGGCGGCTTGCTCTCCGCCAGAGTAGGGACCGGCGACTTCTTCCGTATCGCGCTGGCGTTGCCCCTACCCGCGTTAATCACAGGTGCAATGCCCTTAGTAACAAAAGAGGTAATCGGCTTCTTCATAGTGCTGGCGGCACTATTCATAGAGCAGATACTCCACACCGTCTTCTCCACAGCCTCTACCAGCTACATAACGGCGTATAGCAGAAGAGAAGCAGTCGCAACGACGATATCCAGCTTCCTGGCGGTTCAGACGGTGATGAATATGATTGGATTAGCCCTATGGTCAGCCGTTGCCACGTACATATACCCGCCGTATGTAATGATAGGCGGCATGTCGGCCGAGCTGGTCGTACTAGCCCTACTACTCAACGCCCTAGCACGACGGCAGAAACCCCCTCAGACGCCGCCAGCTTCCTCCCACGGCGTTACCTCATCGCAGCCCCCGGCGGCGAATTAAACAACGCGCCGGCGGCTGTTATATCCCGACGCTGTCCACGCAGATATCTGGCGGCCACACTCCGCCCGCCTATGGACTCCATAAATACCGCCGAGAGTTGATAATTTCACTATCTTATCAGAACCACCTCGCCGTATACCATCGCCCACCTTGTAAGATAGGCGCAAGGAAGAGACCAATCAAGGGCTTGCTGGTGACGGCGGGAACATGGTATTACACGATATGTAGCTGTACGGCCATATTACCAACGCCTCGCTTGGCCTTAGGGTCGTCGTAAGGCTCGTATAGTTGCTGACGAATACACCCCAGGGCGCTAGTTGCGCCGGGCGGAGGCGAAGACATGAGGAACGCGCCAACTGGTGTGTAATTGAGCCGTGTCATAAAGAGGCCAGAGTAGCGTGTGCGCTTGGGGGAGGGGCCAAAGTCAAAAGGGGATAGGAGGCCTAACGCCGTCACCCAGTGTGTAATATCGCTATTTGGCGCAGACGGCGTTATGTCCACGTGGCATGCGTACCCTCCCATGTGTGGAGAGAGGCAATAGACTTGCCGTTGTAAGAGATGTGGGAATTCGGAGAAGCGAGGTGCCTATACACAACGGGTTGAGTCTTGTGAAACACAAGAGACTCTTGAGATTTGTCAAGTGTTCGAGGCTGGAGAAAAAAGATAAAAACACCTGACATTATACCGAGAGGGGCCCGTAGCTCAGCCCGGTTAGAGCGGCGGGCTTTTAACCCGTAGGTCGTGGGTTCGAATCCCACCGGGCCCGCCACGTTGTTATAATTTTAGATGTACTAACCATCCTGTTTAAAAAGATGTAGAACGCAGTGGTGACACGCCGGAAGCCCCAACGCCTGGCGTTTTCTCTAGTTTGCGACTTTGTAACGGTTGATTGGGCGGCTGACACTGTGTGAAAAAAGACCTCCTAGTCGCCAAGGCGAAATAGACGTTGGCAATGGGGCCGCCGGGATTTGAACCCGGGATCACGTGGGTACTTACCGCCTGTTGACGGTCCCAAGCCACGCCTTAGTGGGCAAGTGCCCAATCCTACCAAGCTAGACTACGGCCCTTGTTGATTTACTACGCGTATTTATAAATTTTAGTATAGAGTGGGCCCGCCGGGATTTGAACCCGGGATCACCCGCGAGCTTAGGCTGTGGCGGGTGTGCCTTGTAAGGCCTATGCAGGGCCCCCACCGTAGGGGGTGCCCTAGGGCATCCTACCGCTAGACTACGGGCCCTTTGTGCTTTTTTCTACGTATTTATAAAGCTTTCTACACCGCTGGTATTCTCTTTACCATCTGGCTACGTACTTTCATAATAATTTTAAAATTACAGTAGGGACAGCGTATACCTGGCAGTATCTCCATTTCAGATTTTGAAAACGTTCTGCCACATTTCATACAGATATATATTTTTCTCTCTTCTGCCATGGCCTACTGTCTCCTCTCAATATTTAAATTTGTTAGTTTTTTAATTCTATCAACTCCGCCAATTTCTTCTATATAATCTGCCACACTCTTAGGAATTAATTCACGCCAGCGCTCATCGCCTTTAGCTATTAAAAACCTCACAAGCGTAGCAGAGTAGTCGCCAAATATTGGGTGGTCCTTCACTGGTATTTTCCAAAAGGCCAAGGACAACTCAACCCACGCGTTGTTGGAATACACTATGTCGTAGGGGGGGCACCAGTGACGGAGGTGCGCAGCCCATATTGTTGACTGGCCTCCGGTGTCTGGTATAGCGCAGTAAATTAGGCGGCAGTTTTCTCCAAAGTGTCTTCTAAACATTTCTAACCTCTCGCCTACGCTAAATGGGTTGTCTATCGTCATTGCCTTGTCTGCCGATCCTATGGCGACTACTACCTCTTTGTGTTGTGTCAATAGCCACTCTATTACTTTGACGTGGCCCCAGTGTAGAGGTTGAAATCTGCCTATAAACAACGCCCTCATTAACGTTTATATTCTACAATACAATATTAATATTTAGTGATGGGGCAGTTCGCGGCTGAAGAGTGGTGAGGGGCATACAGACTGACTAAATCCTTAGTAAAGAAGCCATGTGTAGCATCAATCTCACAATTTTTACAGCAGTGATGTCAGCCACGTCGTTTGGCGGAGAGTATTCCATTATGTCTACTGCTACGGGTTTTGTATTAGCCATTACGTCGGCTATTAGTGTTTCAAGTTTTTTATAAGACAGCCCCCCAGCTTCTGGAGTACCCACGCCCGGGGCCTCGGCAGGATCTAAGACATCTATGTCTAGGCTTAAGTAAACTCTGCCAGATACAGTTGACAACGCATCTGAGATATTTTCTCTACTAAAGTCGCTCCCCTCTACTATATAAAAGCCAGCGTCTTTAGCATAAGTAATCTCTATGTCGTCATACGCTCTAGGCCCTATGTACACAACGTACATGTCTAATTCTTCATGGGCTCTTCTTACAAATGTAGCGTGTGAGATCTTTTGACCTGGAGGCCACTCATCTCTTAGGTCAAGATGCGCATCGATATGTATATAGGTGTTTGGCTTAATGACTCTAAGCGCTGCCAATGTCGCTGTGTGCTCGCCCCCAATCATTATAAACAACTCACCTACGTTTTTTACAAAATTTTCGATTATCTTTAAGTTTTTCTCAGGGTAGCCTTTTAATAATTCAATATCTCCTAGATCACACATTGGCGTAGATATATTTCCAAACATAGTTGTGTATTCAAGATATGGGAGGATACTTCTAACTTTTTGAGGTCCGAATCTCGTCCCCGGTCTAAAACTCAAAGTGTCTTCCATCGGCGCGCCAAATAGTTTAATATCTCTATCTCTACATACAGACTTAATCATGACGTTTTGAAGTAATAGAGATACAAGTCTTTCGTATTCAATATTACAATTTGCCACTACGTCTTTTCTTAAGAGGGACCACTTTTATATCTACGTGTACTATAAGTGGATGTAGTCTAGTTATTGATTTAATTGCTTTACTTCTCAAGATATGGAGCTTTCCCACAGTCATATCTGAATTAACGGCTACAAGTGAATAAACTACTAAAAAACTGCCGGCGCGTCTAATTTTCACAACAACAGGCCTCCCCAGCTCACCTAACGCTTTCTTTATTTGACCTCTAAGAGCGGGATCTCTGTACCGAGTACTCCGTGTTGGGCCTCTTTTGAAAGTTTAATGAATTCAATCGCGGCGTATCCATAGATTAAAAATATGGCGAAAATTTCAAAAAGTTGAAGTAATTACTGACTATTACAGAGATCGCAGACACTGTCGAAAGTATCGCCATCTACTTTAGCGTGTGTCAGCTTTTAAAATTTCAAGCTTTAGAACTCTGTAATTATATCTCTGCCATAGGTACATAAAATAGGTCAGCACGCCGCCGGCGGCGAGAAGTGTCGTAATCCACGGCGGCGTAGGCGATATGTCTCTTCTCAAAGACGTAGTTAAAAAGTGTGTACTCAACACAGCTAGAGCTGTCAATAGCGCCAGTAGGCTTTCTAATCTATACACTTCCCACGGAAATGAACGCCCCCTCCTAGATGCATAGTATAGGCCGAAGCCCGCTATATACGCAATGGCGGCGTCCATAAGGCCGTATATCGCGTCGCTGATTACTAAGAGGCTTTCGTACATTAAAATCTCGGCAATTGTATAGGCGATTGATATAGTAGGTACAGAGAGGCGAGCCACAGCCTTGTAGATGGCTTCACTCTAGATGAAGAAAGACTTAAAATATATACCTAGAAAGAGGCGATGGGTAGAGCGGAGCTATTAGAGGATATTGTCAAAAGAAGACTATTGTGGTGGCCATCTTCTGAGATATACGGCGGAGTCGGGGGGTTTTACGACTACGGCCCTCTGGCCGTCCAAATGCGGCGCAATATTGTGGAAAAATGGCGACGTATTTTCATACTCCCATACCAAGAGACAATTGTAGAAGTAGAGACGCCTGTACTTATGCCAGAGCCCGTTTTCAAGGCCTCTGGTCATATAGACCACTTTACTGATTTTGTAGTCACGTGTACAAAATGTGGGCGGAAGTACAGAGCGGATCACCTAGTGGAAGAGGAGTTGGCTAGGAGGGGGCTTCGGGTAAACACAGAGGGTTTGTCCGCTGAGGATCTTGACAGATTGATATCTGAACACAGTATCACATGCCCCGCATGTGGCGGAGGTCTTGGCAGAGTAGATAAGTTTAACTTACTGTTTAAAACCACTATTGGTCCCTATAGTGAAAACGCTGGATATATGAGGCCTGAGACCGCTCAAGGAATTTTTGTCGCATTTCCACGACTGGCTGAATACGTAGGTAGAAAACATCCATTTGGAGTAGCTCAAATTGGGCGTGTGGGTAGAAATGAAATTTCGCCAAGAGGCGGTTTAATAAGGCTTAGAGAATTTACACAAATGGAGATAGAACTCTTCTTCGACCCACATAATCCACACTGTCCATATTTTACAGAAGTTGAAACAGTAGAAGTGCCCATCGTGCCTGAGGAGAACGTGGCGAGAGGAGTCTCTGAGCCGTTATACATAACTGCCAGAGAAGTGGTGGAG
>CAMLLK010000054.1 GCA_946480885.1 uncultured Thermoproteales archaeon | reverse complement strand
GAGGTCGGAGTGCAGATCTGTGACGAAAACCGGCAAGCCGAACTTCTATTGACATCGATTTGTCAAAATCCTTTAGTCGGCAGTACTGACGTGAACGTAGAGCTAGGCGACCTATCCCACGTAGTGGCGCTGTATAGAGGTGGGGGTCAGGCGGGTTGCCACAACGCTTTAACAAACACTGAGAAAATTCAGCACTCGGCAAATTCTTCACATCTCAGGCGAGGTCTCCAAACATCACCGCCATTTATCAACAACTTTTTTTATATCTTCTACTCTGTCTGTAGCCAAGCCGTCCACCCCCCTCTCTAGCATAGACACGGCGGTGGGGACGTCGTTTATAGTCCACGCCACTAGCCGTAGCCCTAGTCTATGGGCTAGAGCGACGGCTTTATTGGTGGCTAGTCTAAAGTGTGGGAGTACGAAGTGGCAGCCTAAGTTTTTCGCATCTATAACTCTCCCCAGTGGCTTTGAATACACCAAGCCTTTGTACCAAGGGACTTTCGACACCACTTCGTCAAAGAAGCTTATCACAGCCGTCCATTTCTCTGCGCCTGTCTCTCTCACAGTCTCTATCACGAGTTCAGTATCCACTGGGTTTTTCACCTCTATAAACACGCCGGCGCGCCCCGCTACGTATTCTAAAGCCTCTCTCAAAGTTGTCAATCTATAACGTCCTTTCTCAACTTTTTTCAACTGACTCCAAGTTGACTTTCTGACATTGATAGAAGTGCCGAAAGTCCTTTCGAGTGTCTCATCGTGATTGAGGACGACTACGTTGTCTAAAGTAGTCTGTACGTCTACTTCTACCACGTCAACACCACTTTCCAACGCCGCGGCGATAGATGGGAGCGTGTTTTCTAACTCTTTCGCCGGGTAGCCTCTGTGACCTACTACAAATCTCCTCGACGCGAAGTCTAATATTGTAGTCACATAGAGAGGTGGGCTTAA
This sequence comes from uncultured Thermoproteales archaeon, assembly GCA_946480885.1. Next base: position 5,722 of record CAMLLK010000054.1, on the reverse strand, counting down.
GTATAATACTGCATTACATACAGACTCTTCTACAATATGTATATATACGGAATCTACTTATTTACTATGGGTTTTCTTACAAATCTAAAATTGGCTACGATAAGTATTCTAATCATCATATTATTGATCTCCATGACGAAGACCTCATTTCTAAAGGCTCTTATACTGCCGCTTGCCGGAGCTTTATATTTATATAAAGTCGTGCGGAATGTTTTACAGTAGACAAATCCCCATATTGGGGGAAGAGGGCCAGTTAAAGATTAGAAATACCTCAGTGGCTATCTTCGGCGCAGGAGGTCTAGGCACATTGATAGCACGTTATTTAGTTGGCGGCGGCTTCAAGACAGTTACTATACTGGACTTCGACACTGTAGCCCCCCCAGACCTCCACAGACAGATCTTATATACATACTACGACTTGGGGAAGCCAAAGGCTGAAGTTGCGGCTAGAGTTTTGAGAGCCGTAAACCCAGAGGTGGAGGTGGTGGCTATAGCTGAAGCGCTTTCGCCAGATCTAGCCGACGAAGTGGCGGCTAAGTCAGATATCTTAGTAGACGCATTGGACAACTGGGCGTCGAGACATATTGTAAACGCTGCGGCAGTGAGGCATAGACGGCCATTAATACACGGGGCGGTGCAAGAGTGGTATGGCCACGTAACGACTATTATACCTGGGGCCACACCTTGTCTCGAGGATATATTTGGCAAATTTAAATCGCTGCCTTCGTGCGACGCTGGTGTGTGTGCAGTGTTGGGCCCCGCCGTGGGCGTGATCTCTTCTATAATGGCTCTGGAAGTTTTTAGAACAGCTCTGGGGAGGCCAAGGCTGGCGGGTAGGCTATTAGTCGTCGACTTAAAACATATGTCTTTTGAAGAGTTGAAGATAGAGAAGTCTCCCAACTGTCCAGTTTGTAGTTTTATAAAGTGATATAAAACATACGCCGTGAGGTTGACGCCCTCTCAAAGACTTGTGTTGTACTACATGGCGTTTGAGACTGTCTACCACAGAAAACTATGGCTCACTTTTGAAGACCTCCAGAGAGGCACGGGGCTTGCTGTGAGGACATTGAGATCTGCCTTAGTCTCTTTGAGAAAGGCAGGTTATATAGAGAGTCTAGCCCTGCCTGGGGAAAAGAGGCTATTGCATAGAATCCGAATTGAAAAACTTCTACCAGAGCCCGAGTTGGAAGGTCTCTACTTAGTGGACATTGCTGGCGACGTGTTGACGCCAGACGCCTTAGCGGTTTTAACAAAGGCCGAGGTTGTTTTATATACAGAGTCTATCTCAGTAAAGAAGTTGGAGAATATTGTGAGAGAGGCTAAGTTATTCAACGGCGAGGTTCCACCTGCGAAGTCAGTGGCAATTGTATTCAACTCTCTCCTCGACTGGGATAAAGTGTCAAAACTAGCCCCAAGGGCGAGGTATATATGTGCATCTAATCTATTAGACAAAGCCCTTGGCGTCTGTCTCACCTGCGGAGACGTAGACATTGACCTTAGGACAATTAGGATAAAGTCCCCGGGCCCAGACTTAGAGAAACTATTGACTCAATACGACTTGGTTGGGACAGTGACAGTTGACAGCTGCGGTGGGAGAAAGGCAGAGCTTATTGTGTTGAAGAAGAAGAATTGAGGTGTTCTAACAACCCGCCGTATTTAAAAAGACTGTCTGGAAATACTAATAGATAAAGGCCCGGGCGGCTTTGTCTACGAAAGGCGGCGTATACAGCGCCGGCGCTTGGCCCAATGAGTAATCCATGTAACTTGGCGAATTCTTTTACATATTGCAACGCCTCTTTTAGAGCCACTTCTACCACCTCTGCCTCTACCCACTTTATCCACTTCATGCCGCTCTCCACTCTCCTAATGCCCGGTACCCAGTCTTTAGGCTGCACCGCCACTAACTTAGCGCCGTACTTAACGCCGAAGTAATAACCAAGCGCTGAGGCGTGGCCAGAGGTGCCCAGAGCGGCTATTATGTAGTCTGGCTTTTTCCCAATAGAGGAGAGTTGCCAGTCAATCTCCACAGCAGTTCTTAAATGCGCAACGAAGTTCAAGTCGTTGTAGAATTGATTGGGGTGGACTGCCCCCTCTCTAATGTCTTTTTCTAAATGTTCTAAAGCCTCTATAGTCATAGACACGTCTAGAATTTGATACTCGGCGCCGAGGTGGTCTAAAAGAGGCACTACATATCTACCAGCAGTGGGTATGTAGACCTTTACTTTCTTCCCCAAGACGTTGCCTAAAGCAGAGATAGCAACGGCCACATTTCCACTAGAAACCTCAACTATTTTCTCACCAGAGGTGGCCTTTAGTAAATAATAGACAGTTCTATCTTTTACACTTTGACTAAAGGGGTTGAACCACTCAAGTTTTGCATACGCCTCTAAGGGGGGCTGCGATATTTTTAACAAAGGCGTCGGCCACCCCTTTGTTAGAAGCTCTATAGAGTTTTCAAACACTCGATGGGGCGGCGGGTTGGGCGTCAATTCATTTAAAGAGACCACCTCGCCTATGTTTAAAACTCTGTCGAAGAGAGGTGAGAGACATAGAGCCTCTTCTTTTGTAGAAATATGGAGACTCCCCTCTTTTATTAACTCTCGGTAGTGTTGTAGACACACCCCAGCATCGTCATTGTAGATCTTCAAGGTTTATATGTCTTAGTAGTGGCGTTTTTTATAAAATAGGACTTGTATAGAGCTATATGTATTGTAGTCATAGTGGCGAAAACCCCAAGAGCCGCCATGGTCAGCCCCAACAACTCAGACTGTTGGAAGATAGAGGCCACTATGCCCCCCAGTAGACTGCCCACGCCGATCCCCAGCCCCAACATTACGCTGTATACGCCCATTACTGCGCCTCTATATCTTATGTCGGCCTCGTCTCCTATTAATGCTAAAATACTTGGCCCGATGGCAGATGTGATAAACAACAACGGCGCAGTCAACGCCACGGCCTCCACTGGGCTTAGTCCCATATAGAGAGATATATTTAGTGTAATTAAGGCCCCAAGACCGCCTACGAGCCCTAGTCTAAAGACCTTAAGACGACCCCATTTATCTGCCAATCTGCCGAAGAATATGGCACCTATCCCTAAGAGGGCCAACGCCCCTACGTATAAAACTCCGATAGTTAGACTCTCCCCTAGTTTCTCTACCATATGTGCCGTAGCGCCGCTTGTAGTAGAGAGTTGGAGAATCCTCGGCGCAAACATCCCAAGTCCAATTATAGTAGTTAACGCAAACCAAACCGGCAGCAATATCAACGCAGAGGGGGGCAGTAGGGAAAAGAGAAATTTATACTCTGTAGGCGCCGCAGGCCTGGTCTCTTGTAGATACTTGGCAAAGACTGGAGTGGCTATTGTAGTCATCAAGGCTATTGTTAAATAAGCGGCGGGCCCTTGGAATATTGAATAAAGCGCCGAGCCTACTAAATACCCCACGCCGTAACTAGCCAAGTTTATAAACTCAAAGCCGCCCATCCCTACGCCTCTGTTACGGACTTCTGTCAAGTCAGTGGCCATTGTCAAAGATGCTGTGAGTATAAACGCAGTGGTGAATCCAATCAATCCGTTTAACACAGCCTCTAGCCAAGGCGCCTCGTGTGTATAAAAAGCCCACGCCAAGCCGAGCATTGCCAAAGACCTAATTAAATACCCCACTACTAACGTCGTCTTGCGGCCTAGCGTATCGGCCCAGCGGCCGGCAATCAAAGCCCCCAGCGCCTCGAGGAATGGATATGCAGCTAGTACAACACCCGCCTCTAACTCTCCACCGCTCGCTAATTTCACAACTAGAAACGCGCTCGCCCCCGAGCCTATCCTCGCAATAAATATGGGGATGTACGAAGATGCTAAATTCACACCCCGCCCAAATTTTCAAATTTAAAACTTTCGCCAAAGCCCCACAGTAAGTCGTGTCGAAATCTAAACGTCTCTCTAGTCCTCGTGTCTATAATTTCAAACTCGTCGTCTATAGGCTTTATTTCATACGCCCCGATTTTATTCACCCCATGGCCCACTGTGACGAGGGATATATACATCATAGCCGCCATCAACGGCCCTCTAATTTTTGGACACATCACTATGGCAGCCCTGTCGTCTATAATAAAATGATTTAATTTTTCTATAAACTCCTCTAAAACTTCTTTATCGTCTAACAACTCCACCGCTCTCAAAGCCCATTTTATAGTTATGCCAAACTCTATCCCAACTCTAGCGAAGAACCACGCGTCGCTGCTATTCGCCGCCAGCTTCGCCCGCTGGGCCTCTAGAAGTTTTAACTCCTCTTTATTATATCTCTCGCCGCCTCCTCCCATTAAGACCTCTATATACTTTAAGAGATGTCTCCTCCCCTCCACGCCGAATTTTTTATAAAACGCCTGGTCTACAACTTCGCCAACCCAGTCAATTAATTTACGTAAGTCCTCGCGCCATGGCGCAGGTCCGTCGCATCCACAGTCTCTACTCCATCTGCCTAGGCCGTGGGGACAGCTCCACGAAGTCCTCTCGACTATTTCCACCTCGCCTCTGGGGCCTTTTTCATACAAAGCGCCGAAGTTTATCAACTTGTCTCTATTCTTGTCAATAAATTGGGCCAGTTGTCTCTCACTCCCTTTGATATGGTGGCCGAAAGTCTCTCCGTCTAAAGCCACTACAACATTGTCTGAGACTCCTCTCAACATTTCTAAAAATTTTTCAAAGCCGCCAAAGGCTAAGGCGTTTGATAGAGATTCATTTCTAACAAAAACTACAATACTACGGCCACTGGGCAACACTACTTTATAAGGCCCTCCGCCCCTCCCCCCCTTTACTTGACTTTGTGTCAATACTGTATACACAATGCCGTAGTCTACTAAAGTCTCCAACGTCTCTAAATCCACCGCCATCTCCGGGAGCCACATCCCCTCTGGACTTCTCTTAAAGTGTCTCTTAAAGTACTCCACTCCCCATGCCACAAGGACTTCTCTATCACGCCTAGGCACCAACGGCAGTATGACGTGGAAGTATGGATGGGCTAGGGCATTGCCGTGTCCCCATTTCTCTATGCCAAATCTGTCGCCGTCTAGAAGCGCTTTGTAAACAAGTGGCTTGTGTTGTCTAAGCCACGTCAACAACGTAGGCCCAACGTCGAAGTTTACCCACTGGTAGTTGCCCAGCTCTGCGTTCGGCTCGTAGCACTCATGTGAGACTCTCTCGTTCCAATGCCTATAGGGCGAGGCAGAGGGCTCTGGCAAAATAATCTCTAGCCAAGGATCGGCGCGTTCTGGTTGGTATAAATGGAGGTGGAAGACGTACACATATAGCTACAGACTTGGCTATATAAAACTAGATATAAAAACTCTAAAGTTCAACACTTTATGGACCCCATTACGGCGCTGACTCTGGCCACTGTGATTTACGCCATTGTATTAATCCTGACATATATTTTCTTTATCCACAAATCCCCCGAGGGGTATAAAAAACCGAAATTAGTAGAGATAGTAGCTATTGCAATACTAATTTTTATATTCTTCGGACTTGGCTACTTCCTTATCGCCCTCTTTAAGTAATTCGTAAATATTTGGCTCGTCGAATCCGGTATATTTTATATTAATTAATTGAGTCTCGCCGTAGAATTGAAAATATACAAATTCACACACCCCTCTCCCAAACGGCTTTTTCTTTATAAAAATTTTATACCTACCCGCGATTTCTAAAACTTCAGAATCTGGAGGGGGGGAG
>CAMLLK010000053.1 GCA_946480885.1 uncultured Thermoproteales archaeon | reverse complement strand
CCCTCCTATAACGTGAGTTATTACGACCCCCTCAACCCCCGCCCACAGCCCCCCGCCCAGCACCACCCCCCCCGCCCCCCCCCTCCCCCCCCCCCCTCGCCGCCCGCAAGACACACACGCCATAGGCGCAGGCCCTGCCACCGTCCTGCCCACCTGGTACCAGCTCCACTCCACCCCCAAAAACCCAACGGTACAAAACACTCCACACCACCACAGCCACATCCCCCAAGATGTGGGAAGGCAGAAAAGACAGCCAAGCAGACATGGCCGTAGTCGCCGTCGAGCGCCTCATCGCCGACCACGCCGCATACCCAATATACGACGCCACATCTGCGCCAAGTATTCAAAAATGCAAACAGATTTGCCCGACATCGTGGTGGAGTCCACTATGTAATGGTACTCCTCCTGCCCATCCATGACGCGCACCACAACCCTCTCTCCGCCTATAATCCGCAGTGGCGGACAAGCAGGCCCGCAGAGATCACTCTGGGGGCGGCTCTCCTTTTGCTCAACGTAAGGAGATACCTTCACCTCACAGTCTCCATCCTGGATCACAATATCGCGGCCGAGCGGCGCCACCCCCACCTTCGCCCACCGCAAACAACCACCACGAGCCAACGCGATAACCAAGCCACCTACGGACATCAGCCGAAGCTCCAACCACGGAAATAGGAACCTGGACAACTTTGGATCTGCCCACGAGAGAAACGAAACAACAATACCAGCAGGCAATACATAAATCCATATCATCCAATTTGATGTCAAAAGAAAGAACATCAAAGTAAACATAAACGCCCAAGTTACATGAAGTGCCAAGTGCTTCCAAAATACTTTTTTCCTCCTAGTATCTTCTATATATTCATTCAATTCTCTTATGTCATTACATTTATCATAAATAATACATAGTAAAAATATAAGCATAAATATAATAAATGCATTACTTATGCTTATGTTATTGTAATTTATCATAAAAATCACATTGTAATTTGTAATAAAAAATGCAATAAAACCTATTGACAATGGTAACACTACCTTTCGAACAAACCGACCTTTATCAAGCCGTTCTTTGCTCCCATTGATTGTTGTAACTTTGAACTTCACCTCGTCATACCTCACCCACTCGACATTGTTACAGACACCGCTCCGCCTTCCAAACCTACAGAGATACATGCCGTCGAGGTCGGCCGACACAACAAATGCCCTTTCACCCTTAGACAGCTCAACCACAACTGTGTAGTCGGCAGATAGCCTATGCAGAAGGCTACGCGCCTCCAACTCATCCCAGGCAAAGACCCCCAGCCCAAACCACCACCATAAAGGAGGCAAAAACACCGTAGGCGACGTTACAGCACGTGCATGCATAGTTAAACTATAGACTGGCAAGAAAACGACGATGACGAAAACAATCCCAAAAACCACAATAGCCGGGAAGATGACAGCCAAGTTCTCCGGTGCAAGATGTATACCCGGTATTTGCAATGGAAAGCTCCATGGTATTATATGCCCAAAGTTCTCATCGTAGTAGATTAATACTGCAATTCCGTAGGTGAAGAGAAAGAAGGCCATGAACAGATTGTAAAACGAAAGAAGAGTTGCACTAGAGGTCAATATCTCAGTAATAAACAAGATAATGTAAAGGAGCAATAATAGATGAGATTTTGAGAGAGTAATAATAAGATATATGTTAATAAGGAAGCTAATTAATAAAAAGTAGTAGGTCCATACCCCCCTAGGAAAGGATAAATAGAAGCTTCCCAACGATAATGCTACATATATAGTTAATATTATTGATAGATTTGTTATATTAAAAAAGTCGATTCGGGCGGCTGAGACAGCTCATATACCAGTAGAGCGATCAATAAAATGACTATGAATAGGACAAAGGGTTGCACAGATACAAGCTCCCCAATATTCACGCCTCTCAACGTGTCAGGTAGTGCGTAGACGGCTGACCGTTTTAACTTTGGCTTCAACTTAATGGCTACAAGAAGAAGAAAAGCGGCGGCGATGGTCGCCGCCGGCGCAAGTAGAGTAGTCACAGACATAGTGGCCGACTCGCCGGCCCGCAAAACCACGTACCTAGGTACCGCAAGAGGATACAACGCCAAGGGACTCCTCAACTGCGATGCATTTTGCCGTATATACAGCCAGCCGTGTCCCAAGCCGCAGAACATAATCACTCGAGTGTTCGAGACGTTCCGAACCTCCGAGTATTTGTGCTCGCCAATTTGGTAGGTGATATTCAAAGAAAGCTTAAGATTGTAGGGATTATTTATGACCAGATATGCGGTGCCGTTGCCGGCGCCGAAATCGTAGTCGCACCCCCCATGCGGCTCCTGCGCGGCCCCGAGCGCAACAGCCGCTAGCGCCAAGGCGGCCAAGACCAAAAGCCGCATATCGACAGAAAACAGCCGGCATAAATAGGTGCCGCCATGGAGACAGACAAAGTTGCGTGCCTCGCCTGGCGCTGCCGCGTTAAATGCCTACGTGCCGCCGCTGTACGCAACCAGGTACGCCCCACTCCCTAAGCTTCTTGACCAGCAAATCTAACTCCTCTCTAGTCAGAACCACCAAGTCAAAAGGCGCCTCCCTCATGAATTCGGCTCTTATCTCCTCAAGCTTGTTCTTCTCGTGCTCCGGCACGAAATAAACAACGACGAAATACTTAACGCCGCATTCCTTCGCCTCCTTAAGCTCTGTGGCGAATTCCTTTATCCGCTTGGCGCGGTCCTCGCTCTCACCTTTCCTGATGCTGATAGCCACGACTGGCTTATCCCGCGGCACTGCGCAGTCTATTTCCCGCTTCTTCCCACCGCACTGAAAGTTGAGCTTACCCACATCCCTACAATACCTCGCAATAACTTCGCATGTATCTTCCTCGGCTTCGCGTCCACGCCAATGCCGCCTCTGGTGCTCCTCCCAGTTCTTATAGATTATACAACACTATTTCGAGCCTAAGCGGATGCGCCAGGAGGCTCCTCACCAGATCCGCCAGTGGCCTAAGCTTCTCGCGGTTTCTGGCTCTTCTCAGCGAATACACTCTCCCTATCCCGCGTCGTTTGAGCTCCCTGTGGGAAAGGCCGGTGATCATGACGAAAAAGGGCACCATGACCTCCGGGTCTTTGCTTATCAACTCCACGAGGTCTTCCGAGGTGGCCTTTCCGAAATCCACCTCCTGAGTTCCGGCGTTGTAGAGGCTAGAGGCGGTGAGGATCTCAGCAATACGCCTTGTCATCTCGTCAAGCTCCCTATACAGCTCTGGGATTTCCTTCACAGACGGCCGCGGGATCTTCTTCAGAAACTCCTCTACGTCCATGGCACAGCGTCGGTGGTCCTTAGGATTTCTCTAGGCACGCAGAGCTCCTTAATCACGTGGGACTGGAGCCTGAGGTAGCCGCTGGCGGCTCTCTGCGCGTGGGCCGCGATCCACCTCCTGGCCGCTTCGCCGTTGAGGTACTCCGCCAGCGGCCGCAGGAGCCGCCGGTCCCTGGGGACCAGGTAATACACGCTGTGGCGGGGCACCACCAGCCCCACGGCGTCTATGTAGAACGCCGGCGTCTTCGCCACGTCGGGCCAAAGAATCTTAGGCTTGAGGAGCTGGGGCATGGGCGGATCCTCGTGAAAGGCATACCAAGGCTTCCCCTCCCTCTGCACAACATATCTCCCCTCCAGCACTCGCCTAAACCGGGAGAGATACGCCAGCAGCGGCCCCGCCTTGCTTTCGTCCAGTAGCCTCCCGTCCCGGCCGTACGGCACCAGCATCACGTGGCGAAGCTTCGCGTAGTCCAGCTCGCTCCCCGGCGTAAACAGGGAGAGCTCCCTCCCGCTGACTGTGGGGTAGGCAAATGCCTTGAGTTCCTGGGGAACGGTTTCACGCGGCACAACGAAGACCTCGTCTCTGCCGGTGGCCACCCCCGCGCTCACCCGCTCCGCCAGTACCCCCAGCTTCACGCAACCGCCGACCCGCGGCGCCTCTCCCGCCAATATGGCCGGGAGCCACGGCGCCCCGTCCCGCGGGAGCTGTACCTCCACCTTCCGGCCGTCCCTCAGAGTAACTATGGTTGGTCCCGACGGCCGCGCCTTGCGCACCACAGTAATCAGCGGGTAGGCCAAGACATCCCCGAAGGCCCTCTCGTCTACAAACTCCAGCTCTTCCACGGCGTACTCAGCCAAAAGCCTCCGAAACGCCTCGGCGGACTGCACGTAGAGGTACTTCTCCGGCGTGATGAAGACCAGCCTCCCCCCGGGCCTCAGCAGAGAAAACGCCTTTTCGAAGAAAAGCATATAGAGGTCAAAACGCCCGCGGGCCACGGAAAACAGCCTCCTATAGGTAGCCCTCAGCTCGGGGCTAATCCTCTCATACGACACATACGGCGGGTTGCTGATCACGAAGTCGAAGAGGCCCCCCAGCTCCTCCGCCCCCATAAGCAGAAAGTCGCCGACCACAACCCGCGCCACGCCCCCAAACCGCCTACGCGCCGCCTCCGCAAGCCCCCCGTCCTTCTCCACACACACGATCTCTGGCAACGCGCCGCCGCGGCCCCCCAGATAAGACAACAACGCCTCCACAAAGACACCCCTCCCGCACCCCGCGTCGAGAACCCGCGACCCCACAGGCGGAGAACCACCGCCAAACAACTTCTCCACCATACGTAAAGCAAGAGAAAGCGGAGTCTCCACCTTCCCCACATCCACAGCAACCGCAGATCTGCCCATACCTATATATCAAACCCCGCCTTAAAAAACCACTACAGAACACAGAAACTTACACCCCACCCCCACACATCCACGCCGAAGCGGCACACGCCTCCAGGAGACGCGGCGCCAACCGCCGGTAGATATCCTCCACAATATCAACACCTTACCGCGCAGTCCTTGGGTTGCCCCCCACACTCTTTAGGGATGTCTCCCTCGCCTAGGAGGACCCTCGCCACCTCAGCGAAGGGTGTCCCCGCGGCCAGCGACCTAAGCTCTTTCTCCATCCACCTCTTTTTACAAAAGAGGTACGCCTTTAGGCAGAGTCCAGGCTCGTTGCATATCCGTCTCTCTCTGCAGTCTATGGCTATTGAGCCGTCTGACAATCTGAAACCTAGGGCGTCGGGGAGAAGCTCCCTGAATTGCCGATAGAGCTCCCCGCCGTGCGCCCTAGCCACGAAATCCATCCACCCCAGCAGTACCACCCTGCATAGCTCTCTCTCCTCAGATATAAGGCGGGCCTTCAGCTCCTCAAAGCATGTCTCCAGAAGTTTCCTGTCGAAGAGATGAGAAAAACCCCTCATCACAGTCTTACGGAATTGCCTAGTGCACCATAAGCCGAACGCTGTGAAGCACCTCCTATTCGCCAGCCTAAGAAGCCGCTGTACAACCGTGCCTAACGTCTCCCCCATGTCGCTACGAGGGATACTTCCACCTTAGATAATTTCGTGCATACTTTACAGGTGGCAACGAGGTACGGCCCTGCGTCAAGCTGGTGAAGTCAAGCGACCTGAGGTAAATATACGCCGCCAACGGCAGAGTGGCGTCATTTCCAGTGTAGAAGTAGCTCACCTTCACCGCAGACTTAAACTTGCTAAGTTGTACAAGCCACACGCCGTGCAGACCGCCGTCCACCATCGTTCTGCCCACCTCAACCACTCTGCTAGGTCCTATCCTCACATACTTGTAGCTCGACATAAGGAGTAAGCCGCTAGACGACAGTCTCAGCCAGCGCCTTGCGAAATTCCTCTTCAAGGTCCTCCACTCCGCGTCGTGGAACTTCCTGCTCCGTACTGCGACGACCAGCTCCGGATTTTCGCGCGCGTTGTTGCGGTAACTCTCCAACGTCTCCTTTATGCTGCCAACAAACTCCTCAAGCTCCTCCTCTTTAAACTCCATAGATCTACCCCTTATATGGAAGTCCTTGTCCACATACCCCACCACATTTCCGCGCCCAGTCATCAACACGGCTATACCATTCGCGTACTCTTCACCGACTTTCTTCAGCCCTACACCGACATACAGCGCCCTCGGCAACTTAAGATACTCTGAACGTGTAGTCGGCAACTTGACGTAGTAAGGGATACAACCAGACCGGAAGAGAAGCCCCGAAAGCAAATTAGCTATGTAATATTCCTCTTCCCGGCCGCCTACTACCCCCAGCAACCTATCACCATTAACCAGCTGAAGCGTAGAGAGGCCATTGTAGCTCCGCGATTTTACCTCGGCAATCTCCCTTAACTTGCTCTTCAAGGTCTTGCCGTCTAACAGCGCCAATTTAACACCGCCCTTACCTAGATCCCAGATGTCCTTCAGGCTCTTAGGATTCAATTCCACTAACTCCTGCAACACTCCGTCAACATGCCTATTGAACAATCTCTCTAACGCCTCCCAATATTCAGGTCTCTCATAATAGACCTCGATAGACAGACGCCGCAAGGCATGACACCTGTATGGCTTACGCCTAAGCACGTCATAAGGCGACGTGCTCTGACTCGCATCACCGAAGTAATAGAGGAGATCGTCTTCGTCAAAGCCTAACACCTCTCTAATAGACTTGGCCTCTATCTCGCTGAAAGACTTGAGAAACCACTCAGGCAATTTACCGTCGCCTATACCTACTGCAAATCTATCGGGAAATTCAGCCACAAATCTTGCATCAATGCCTTTGCCACGCAACCACTTCAAGACCTTTTTTGAGCATAGATCGGAAGAGCGTCGTGTA
>CAMLLK010000052.1 GCA_946480885.1 uncultured Thermoproteales archaeon | reverse complement strand
AGTTCTCCCCTCTTTGCCTTTTCTTCTACTGTCTTTCTGTCTTGAAACACCGCCAAGAGGACAACTCTCCTCTTCTCCTCTGGCAGGGGGGCAAGCGCCATGAGTAGTCTCCCACTGTGTTGTAGATAGACTGGCGACTTCAACTTTGTCTTTAAGATCTCCATAACCGCCGTGGCGAAGGCCCGGTCGAACCGCGGCTTGTGGTCAACCACAGCCTTCTCAATCTTCTCTACTGTCACCACCTCCCGGATTTTGTACGCAGTCTCTCTAGGGGAGATATCTCTAAAGGGCCCCGAGCCGTATGCCTTTTCTAAAACTTGCCTCACGTCGTCGACGAATTGTAGAAGTACTCTCTCGGCGGCTATTCTATCTAAATCTTTGTAAAACTCAGCCACCCACTCTTCATGTAGTTGGTAAAGTCTGTCAAATAACTCCTCTGTGAACTCAGTCCCCGCCTTCACCTCTATTCTATTGTCGGCGGGGACCACCCCCAAGCCCGTCTTCAACGGCCCTTTGAAGTAGCCGTCTTTTGTAATTCTAGCTCTGTGGCGTAGTAGCGTCCAGAGCCAGTTGATAAATATACGGTAAGTCGCCAAGTCGTTCATAAATCTCTGCCCCAGTTCGTAGTCGTCTATAGCTGCGGCGAGATTGCCGTTGAGTAGTTGAAAGCCGTAGTTAGCCGCCATGTAGAATGCGTGTTGTATATGTTCTGCCGTCACGTCGCCGGCAGGTGGTTGGAATAACGCCTCCCAGAGGCCCCCTCCCCACAGCTTGGCGTTGTTTAACAACTTCTCCGGCGTGTCCACCATATCTGGCGTAATTACCCAAGGCGTTATGTTGCCCTCTTCGTCTATGAGGCCAAGTCTTTGGAAAAGCCCCCTCTCCTGCTCAGTCAAGCCGCTGTCTACTGTAGGTATTTTAACCCCGTCTACCTCTACGTATTTCACAGGCCGTAGTATTAAATGCTGTAGTTGACTCAACTCAGCCCTCAGCGGCTCGTTCCCCGCCTTTACGTAAGACTCCTCTGGAGTGGCCACCCAACTCTGTCTAAATAAGTCGTATAGACGGCCTTTGACACGCCTCTCTAAGACGTCTCTAAGTGTGACTTTATCCACAGCCTCCTCAGCTACGAATATCAGCCCTATCAATCTCTCTCTCAATTTGTCTAGCCATATGGCTCTCAAAGCCTTGGCGTTGTAGCGGTGGCGTTGGTAGGGGTCGTCAAGTCTATACAACATGACGGCGGCCATGCCCCCCACCGGCGCGGCGTTGAGCCCCCCGTCTCTGCCCAGGCCCGCCATTAGACACATTAAAGCGTTCCATTTCTGATACGCCATCATGACTGGGTGAGTCATTGTGATATTCTGGGGGTCTGGATACACAGCCTCGTCTTTCCACATCTCTATGAGAGAGCCTAGGTAGTCCCACCGCCCGTTGTTCACTTTCACAAGTCTATGTCTCCAAATCCAGAAAATGACAGGTAGGTACAGCCCCGCCCTAGCCTCTTCGTACAACATGGCGATTTTTATCTCCCCCCTCCTCAGCCCCATGGCCTCCTCTAGCCTCTTTAAAATCTTCTCAATTACCAACGCCTCGGCCGGGGTCTGGACTTTTGGTATGTAGAAATAGACGCCGGACCCCGCCCTCTTTAAAGATTCGTAATTATTCACTGCGTACAAAACCGCAGAGGTGATAAAAGCCGGGGCGGGCCTACCATCTACTCTCACGTCGAAGTCTAGAATGTGTAGACCTGGCACTCTGTGGATAATAGTAGGCCACTTCTCTTTCTTAATTTCGTAGGTTTTCCCCCCCTCTCTATACACTCTGGGAGCCTCTCTGGCCAAGACTATCTTTACAACTCTCCTCGCCTCCCAAACCGCAGCCACTTCTCTCCCAGAGCCCCACGGCACGTACCAAGGCGGCGAGGCGTCTTCTTCATCTTCCATCATAGAGGCCACGTCGGCGTTTATTTGGTGGTACGCCCTACTCATGGGGTGCCAAGGCCCGGTGATCTCCAGCCCGGGGTTTTTCAACGGGTGTAAGTCCTCAGGCGGCGGGACGTCCCAGTTAAGCCCCCACCTGTGGGGGGTCTCCCTCCCCAAGAGGTTGTCTATTAGGCCTTGGACAATTTCTCTAAAAGTCTTCGACTCGCCGTCTGCGTCTACAAACTTCTCATCCCAGTGGGGGAAAGCTGCCTTTTCTCTCACAGGACGTGGGTCATCTAGCCACCGCCTCCTCTCTCTAATGACTTCGTCAATCTCCTCTCTAAACTCTCTCGTCAGCCTCTCGATTAACTCCTCAACCACGACCTCCCTCCCGTTTATTACCCTCACGCCGAATAAATCACTGTATTTTTGTAAAACCTCTTTTCTAACCTCTATCATGTGTTAAATAAGATATGTATTTTAAAGTAGAACATCGGCCCCGCCCTAGAGACCCGGCGTCTACCACCACAGCGACACCGCCGGCGTTTGACAAGCGCCTCAAGGGTTTATAAATAAAGTTTATATATACAACGTCTAAAATACACATGCGCTGGGCTTTGTTGACGCTGGCCGCCGTAGTTATGTTGTCTGCGGGGGTTTTAACTGACCACTTCACCTCTCCCCCCGTGGAGGTCACTGTGATTAGGACAGACCAGTGGCTCTTTTGTAGAGACTACGGCGTTACTATCACCATAAAGGCAATGGATCAGGTGTCGATAAGCCGTGTAGAGGTCGTCGCGAAGTTTTTCACAGAGGGGACTTTAGTGCCCCAGATACAAAAACGGGAGTTTGGAGGCTTTACTCTACAAAAGGGGGCCTCTAGACAGATCTCAGTCTTATTTAACTACTGCCCCCAGCGGGTCGTGGACCCCCTCATATTGTTAGAGCTGTTTATACACCTACCCAACTACACTATCTCATATAAATACTACATTGGGAGAGTTCTGCCCACTACTTACGAAGAGCTTGAGAGGAGGGCAGCTGCCCTCGAGGCTAGAGTAAAAGAGCTCGAGGGCCTGGTGGCGCAGTTACGGAGACAGATCTCAGACCTCCAGACGCAGCTTAGGAGTAGAGAGGCGCAGGTGGCTAATTTAACTTCTCTACTCACAGTCTCTAGGCTTGAAAGCGAGAGGCTAGCCGCTGCGCTGGCTCAGCTCCAAGCTGAGAGAGACTCGTTAAGAAGTCGGTTAGAGCAGACGCAGAGTGAGTTAAACGCCGTGAGTCAAGCCAGGTCGGCCCTCGAGGCTCAATTGTCTGAGACTAGGCGCCAGCTCGAACAGTTGTCAAGTAGATATGTAGAGGCGGAGAGGACTATAGGAGAGCTACAGAATAGGCTCTCCGACCTCCAGAAGAGATATGAAGACCTCACTAAGTCTGAGCTCCAGTTGAGAGAGGAATATATATCGCTCTTGGCGAAGTACAACGAGTTGAGGGGTCAGCTGAGTCAGTTAGAGAGAGCCTACCAAGACGCGCTACAGGAGAAACAAATCCTACAGAGCCGCTACGCCGAGTTGAACACCGGCTTCACATGGGCAGCCAACTTAGCCACTGCGTTTGCAATAGCGTTGTTGTTCGTACTGGCTCTATACTTGACTAGGAAGAGACAGCCGCCTCCCACTGACCAGACGCCCCCCGCCTCTGTGAAGACATTGACAGTGGTTAAAGAGCCTCAATTAGTCAAGTGGCCCCCCACTAAGGAGTAGCCTTCTTCCCCACCGCTATAACCAACGGGAATTTTTTCTCAATAGCCACTTGGAAAGGGGGGCTCAGAGCCTCTTTTAGACATTTCTCCGTGCAGCCGTGGCTCCCCACCAGCGGCATTCTAGCTAGATCTACCTCAATTACCACAAAGACGCCCCCCGGCCTCAACGCTCTATATACCTCCCTGGCGGAGGGCTCGTGGGGGCCCCAGTGGTGGACTGTGAATAAAGCCACCGCCCCGTCGAACCGCTCCGACCTGGCGGGCAAGGCGAAGCTGACGCCTGCCGCCGCGTCCCCAGCGCCTCTCCTCCTCGCGTAGTAGAGCATGGGGGGAGATGCGTCTACCCCCACGGCGAAGTAGCCCTCTTTCTCTAACATCTTTAACAACGCGCCTACGCCCGGCCCAATCTCTAAGACGGCGGAGCCCCTCGGCAGGTGTCTTTTTAATATCCTCAAGGCGAGGCCATAGGCCCAGTCGAAGGCCTTTATAGATACTAGAAAGTTGTAAAAAGCCGCCGACCTCGAGCCGAAAGTCTCTATCTCCATGCGCCCAGTGGGTCACTGGTATAAATCTTTATGTCTCAAATACATAGCCCCACGTCTCCGCTACGGGGCGCCACTTCTCTGAGTCACATACGCCACGGCCATGAGGTAGCGCCTGAGTTGGTGTGTTATTAAGAAATTCCTCTTTACATGTTCTCTACCCGCCTCGCCCATCTCCTGTCTCAACTGTGGGTTTTTTAACAGAAGGGCGGCGTAGTGTGCGGCTGTCCGTGGAGACGTGGCTAAATACCCCGTGACGCCGTGTATAATCTGTATCTTAATACCGCCGGCCTTGCCCCCCACCACGGGCTTTTTTTTCCAAAGCGCCTCGGCCACAGTGAGGCCGAACCCCTCTCTAATAGACTTTTGCATAACTACAGTGGCGGCCCTCTGGAAGGCGTTTACCTCTACGTGGCTGTCTGGGGGGAGTACGAGGAGGTGTATATCTCTGTCGCCCCCCGCGGCCGCCGCGGCTTCGTTATAGACCTCCTCACCCTCCGGGTCGTCGTGCGCCGGCCCGCCTAGGTAGACTAACTGTAGGTCTCTAATATGGCGCTTCGCCAGTCTATACGCCTCAATCACTCCGAGGGGGTCTTTAGCTCTGTCGAATCGAGAGACTTGTAGTAATATCGGCCTCGTGGGGTCTACGCCGAATTTCGCCACTGTCTTCTCCACCGCGGAGGGGGGCAGGGGGCGGTTTTTAGGAGACAGTGGGTCTATCGAGGGGGGGATTATCAACTGCGGAATTTCTAAGTCGTCTCTAGCGAAGTCTGGTATGTGGAATATAGCGGCGTCGTATTGAGATACGTATTTTTTTAAAAAAGTCCACGCCTGGGGGTGCGGCGTAGATAAATCAATGTGGCAGCGCCATATCCACCTCCCCCCCTTCCTAAATTTAACCAACCCCGCGGGCTGGGGGTCGTGGATAAACACTACGTCGTAGTCTAAATCAACGGCGTTGACCTCTTGCCATTTTTCATAGACTTGGTAGACCCACTGAGGCACTTCGTCTACAGTGCCCTGTAGGGCGTTGTGTAGCGTCTTAGTGGCTTTGAAAAACTCTTGGTCTCCCTTAATTACTCTCCAGTCTGTCCTCAGCCCCAGCTCTCTCATGAGGGGGACTAATCTATTTAAAATCTCGGCGACGCCTCCCCCCGCCGCTGTGGAGTTGACGTGGAGTATAGAAAAATCTGAGAGCCTCTCGGCGAGTTTTACAATGGCGTGTATCTCCCCCTCCCCTACGTATTGGCTATATTTCTCAATCATACCCACTTCTTCAACGTCTTTACTATGTCTTGTCTAAGCGCCTCTTCGCTGCTGTAGGCCAGTGGGTCGATGCGAGATAGCTCAGACGCCGCCTCTGTTAGGCCCCAGGCCTCTAGCCAAAGCGAGAAGTCGTTTTTTACATACCCGCCTAAAATTCTCCTAGTGACGAAGTGGTATATAACACTCTCGCCGGGGACCTCCTCCAACGCGTATAGAAGCTCCTCTGGGCTCCGGGCTACGTAATCAGTCTCTACAACCACTGGCTCCATGGCTACGAATATGAAGGGCTCTCTCCCCCGCCTCTCGTCGGCTTTGTCTACTAACACTTGGAGTAGTTCTTTTCTAATGTCTTCAATAGTGTTGGGCTCCGCCCCAGATATATCCGAAAGCTCGGCGGCTAGCTCCTCGTCGCCTACCTCCTCGCCTACCCATTTGGCAAAGTCGTTAGAATACTTGGGGGGGAGTAGGTGTTTAGACCTAATGGCGTGGAAGACGTGGTGGAAGAGAGTGTATTTATCTACCTCTCTTATCCCAGCGGCTAGCTCTCTCAAAGTACTAGCCCTCCGTCTAGTGTAGAGCGATATGTAATACGCCGTGTAGAATTTGAACTCCATTATTTATTAAAGATGTATTTATTTTTATGGCTTGGGAGGTGGTGTACCACGTCGCCATTTCAATTTTAATAGCGGCGGCGCTCTACTTCGTGGGAAAGGCGTTGAAACAAGGTCTGATACGTCTATTTAGGAGACTGGGCTTTGACGACTGGTTTAGAAATTTTAACATTGGGAAGGCGCTCCTCCGCTCGGGCTACACGCCTGGGGAGTTCTTTAGCTCAGTGGCGGCGTGGCTTATGTATATTTTGGCAATACTCGCCGCCATCTACTACTTTAGCGATAGCCTCGGCCTCCTTTGGCTTAGAGACGCGGCGTGGGAGGCCGCGACTGTCTATATCTTCGGCTTTGTGAAGTTTTTTGTCATCGCCATTGTGGGCTTTATACTAGTGGACAGCTTCGTCGAGTATGTATACAAGGGGGCGGTGTCCCGTACAGAGTTCATAATTGCGCCAGTGGCTGAGTACATAAGAGTTATTCTATACTTAGTAGTAGTGACTTTCGCCTTGGAGCAAGGCGGCATCAACGTGGCTACGCTAAGCGTAATGTTGACGCCTATCACTTGGGGACTGGCCGCGGCTATAATTGTAATGGTGGTAGTAG
>CAMLLK010000051.1 GCA_946480885.1 uncultured Thermoproteales archaeon | reverse complement strand
CAAGCAGAAGACGGAATACGAGATTACCGTTCGTGACTGGAGTTCAGTCGTTTTCTCTTCCGATCTTTTTTAATTGTGTTGCTGACTCATTTCTTATATAAGACTCCGTCAAATCATATATAGCGTTTAGAAGATCTACTATCTGAGTGTTATAGATAGACTTCTTGGAGTTGTGCATTTCTATAATTTTTTCCACCTCGGCTGCGAAAACAACATCGCCGTATTTACATATGTACCTCTCCACGTGAGATCTCTCTAAATAGATTCCAAACATGCCTTGTGAGGTCTGTATCTCTCCACTATGTCTGAATACCCTACGCTCATCAGCGCTATTTCTAATTGACGTATCGCATCACAGACACTGCCTTTCCTCTTCGCAGATGCAATAGCAATCTCCACAATGAGATCTTTACATCTATCTCCACATTTTTTATATATTGGCTCTGCGTCCCCAACGACGTCGATATATCTTTCCAACAGTACGTCTACGCCATCACCCAACTCTACAGCGGTTAATAACGACGTAATTAATAAAGACGGGGGCACGTCAGAGGCTGTCTCAACCACAGCTAAAGCCAATTTTTTAGTAATAGGACTGCCCCTTGTTAAAGCCTCAAATACGTAGTCTTCAAATGGCCTTATGTCTACACGACCCCTCTCCGCTGCGTCGTATAGGTGGTTTAAAACTTCAAGCCAGCTCTTTTCGTCAACGGCTTTTGCACTAACAACTGCATATGACGCAAGACCTGATACACTACGGGAGGGTAGTTCGATCGAAAGACGTTGAGGCGTTAAAATAGCGTCTACCACTTCCGCCGGCAGCACTCCCTCTCTACAAAGTTTTTTAAAAACTCCTAGACAAGGCGAGTCTCCGGTGGCTAGATTTGCAATAGCCTGGGCTAGGTCGTCGAAAGCGTTGTGAGCTATGACAAACGCCTTGACTAATAACCTAAGTGATATAGACTTCGGCGACTCTCTACAGTTCTCTTGAACCTCCCGGGCGGCTTTAGACAACGCCTCTTCATAGAGCCGTCCACCTCCGCTATGGATCGCTTTTATATACCACCTAGGCTTCATTAAAGTCTTTAGCTCTTCGGAATTTTGTAAAATTAGGATCTTTATGTATTCCTTATGTGGACCTGATACTTTGTCAATTATGTTAATTAATTTTTCAATCATTTTTATCTTTGATTCAATTAGATCATAATTTACAACTTGAGAAAGGAGTGGAGTAGGCAAGTGGCGATTGGAAATAAGCCAAAGATATCTTCTCCCTTTTGTACAAGTCGAGGCGTATAGAGACTTGTGAAGAATTGATAGTTTGTCAATATATCTCTCTTTTGCTATATCTACTACTTTATGTGGTTCATCGTCACAATATTGTAGAGACCTAGCAGCCTCTAACGCCATATAATAGCCTCCCTCGCCGAATTGGGCTATGTGATTGACTACTTCCTCAGCGTAATCATCTCCACAATATGTCTCACTATTAGATAGAAATATTTTCTTTGCGATGTCTAATTCAAACTTCGACTCAACAACTTCAAATTTCCTAAGTTCTGATCTACACAAAGAGGCAAGTTCTTTAGGCAAGACGATAGCCACTGGGTGGCCTCTTTTTAGTAGATAATTAGCCCTCGCCATTAATCTACCACAGTTAGCACTCCACAAGACAGCACGCTCTGCCCAAATCTCTGGCTCTTGGTAGAATTGCACAGGTAATGCGTCAAAGACTCCAAATACGGCACGCATAGACTGTGCAATTTGTAAAAGCTTAGCAAAGGTCGACGTTTCTACTGCCAAGTCGATGAATACTGCACCTTTTTCTAAAAGTCTATGCATGACCACTGACAAGGCAAAGGATTTCCCAACGCCGTGGAGGCCGGTCACCACAACCGGCGTACCCCCCTCTAGAAGTTTTAAAATCTTTACGGCTAAAGGAGTTTCTACTATTGATATTGAAAAATTGCCAATGTACACCTTATCTCTATATACTTTGAAATACTCCACATAAAACGATCAGTGTTATTATATAACCTAGCGGTGTAAAATATTATGATACAAACGCCCCGGCCGGGATTTGAACCCGGGTCAAGGGCTCGATTGGCCCCCTAACGGGACAGGCCCCCATCCTTAGACGGGCACCCCCTTAGTCCTGGCTGAACGACCGGATCGGGTGGCCTCCATGGCCCACCGGCTTTCGCCGGGGCGTAGGAATATAACTTCGATGTTTTTAAATTTTTTGCTAGTCGATCTATATATAAAGCTGTGGGGCGTTGTGAGCAATACTGTTGAGACTTTTTAAATAAGGCTGTTTTACGACTCTTGATATGTTTAGACTCGGAATTGTACAAATTACGCCGGGCCAGCTCGACAAGGTATTGAGGCTAGTTAGAAACTCCAGTCCCGATTTGTTACTACTACCAGAATACACTCTTTTCGACCCCACCGGTCTAAAACCTGAAGAGATATGGCAGAGAGCTATATCTTTAGAAGAATTTGTCGGCGATATCTCTAAAATTGCCAAGAAGACCGGCAGCTATGTGGCAGGGGGGTTTTTAGAGAGGGGGGACAAGCCTAAGGTGTATAATACCACTACTTTAGTGAGTCCCGATGGCGACTTAGTGGGAATTTATAGAAAGACTCATTTATTTGACGCATACGGGTACCGAGAGTCTGATTTTGTAACATCTGGCGAGAAACTATCAGATGTATACGACATAAGAGGCGCCAAAATTGCTTTTTCTGTATGTTTTGAGCTGAGGTTCCCTGAGATATTTAGAGAATTAGCACTAAAAGGGGCCCACTTAGTGGCAGTGCCAGCTGCGTGGTATTCAGGTCCACTTAAGGAAGAAACACTGCATATATTGTCAAGAGCGAGAGCTATAGA
This sequence comes from uncultured Thermoproteales archaeon, assembly GCA_946480885.1. The sequence goes on along the minus strand of CAMLLK010000051.1, from coordinate 3,910 downwards.
AAACGGCATCTACGTCGCCGTCTCTGCTTTATACGGACCACGTTTCACTGGTAGATCAATAGTCGTCAACCCCATGGGAGTTGTTGAATTAGATCTTGGAGTCGGCGAGCGTTATGGCGAGGCCTCAATAGATTTGACTCTGTTGGAAGAGGCTAGGAGAGCCGTGCCGTCTCTACATTTAAGAAAACCACAGCTATATGAAAAAATCTGCGGCGGTCTACGTCAAAAATAGAGAATTTATCTACAACGAGTATGTATATAGAATCTATCTTTCTTCTCAAAGCCAGAGCCCGGCGGCGATAAGTATTTTGTACAGTCTGGCAAATCTGCTTCAATAAACGCCTTATGTCTATTTCTACAACTTTCACAGATGCCGCAATGCGCCTCTCCATCTCTATAACAAGACCAAGTCTCATACACCAACGGGCCTATGTCTGCCACGCATTCTTTTAAAATTTGAGATTTACGAAGGCCCTCTCTTGAAGGCGTCCACAGCTCAATATCTCTCTCTGACCTGAAATGACAAATTTTAAAAGCAGCCTCCAGCGCCGTAAAACACTCTGGCGAACAATCTGGATAGCGAGGTTCCCAAGTGTCTTCTCTCGGCTTAATATCGTCGTATTGAGATCCCAATAGTATAAAAATTTTTTTGTTGTAGGCGCTTCTTAGAGTGTAGGCGTAAGCCGTCGCAATAGCGGCCATCACAACGTTTCTAATTGGAACTACTATAGACGGGGCATATTCCTCTGTCACAGAAACTGAGATATCAGTCAACTGAGTACCTCTCCATAGATTTTTTAAAGAGGAGAGGTCAATTACTTTATGTTCAACTACACGCCCCCAGCCTCTATGTGCTGCAATTTCGTCTAACTTTCGCAATAGTCTACTCGCCGCCTCTACCTCTGCCGACGCCTTTTGGCCATAGAGAAAAGACAACGCGTGTATATCACACCCCCTCTTCATCCACCTCACTGTATAACATAGGCTGTCAGGTCCGCCTGATACAACTGCGACAGCTATACAAGTCATCTACGGCGTGGCTGGAACTTCTTCAGAAGAAAGCTCTAACAATATGGCTTTCTCAAAACATAGATCTCTTATTGAAATCACGCCGACTAAATCGCCGTCTTTGTTAACTACAACTACGTGTCTAATGTTATGTGTCTTCATCTTCTCTGCAGCTCTCTTCACAGTGTCTGTGTCTAATACAGTAATGGGGGGGTTTGCAATGCTTCTCGCAGGGCCTTCTAGGTCAAGTCTTTGAGCCACCGCTCTTAGAATATCTCTCTCAGATACTACAGCAACAGGCTTTCTAGCATTGTCAACAGAAGTTAAGACGGCAAGTCCAACTCTATTCTTTGCCAATTCAACAGCCACTTCTCTTATTGTCGCCGTCTCTGGCAGAGAAACAACTTGTCGTTTTATAAGGTCAACTACACGTATCATAGCAATGTTCATGTACACATTTATATACTTTAATATGTGTAAAGGACATCTACTGGGAACTCAACGCCAAAAGATAAATCTCGCCTTGCTACTAAGACAGACGCGCCTACAATTCTCGCTCCAGCTTTAGAACACAGCCCCACTAACGCCCTTAGAGTTTTTCCACTTCTCGCAATGTCGTCAACAATAAATACACTATCGCCTTTTTTAATTTGGTCTACAGGTACGTAGAGAGTTACAGGCCTTCCCTCCCTCAAGTATGTAAATTCATAATTATCTACGCCGGGCTCTCTGTATGGCTTAGCGACTACTAACGTGGCGTTAAAATGTAGAGCCGCCACTACGGCGAGGGGAATGCCGTCTACCGCAGCAGTTAAAACTCTATTCACTCCCACCTCGCCAAATTTTCTAGTGAGGTATATTTCATAAAGACGTAAAAACTCCGGCAGGTTTACAAACGACATGTCTATATATGTATCAAATGTCTTAAACATCGCCCTCACCACTACAGATAATGGGTATTTTTCCTCTAGCTTGGCTAAAATTTCTCTCGCAGTTTCTGTAGACGGCAACATATCGCCTGTGGCATATCTTGACAAAACACTTTCAGATATATCAAGAATTTGTGATAGATCTTTATATGTAATATTTAGTAATTTCTTAACTGATTTTAAATACGCAATTGCATCAAGTTGGATCTTTAACCCTTCTATGCGCTTCACATTAAACAAACTCTCTACCCACTATATTTCTCGCAATTATTAATTTCATTATATTCTCAGCCCCCTCTGCCCCTACGTAATAAGACAGTACGCCTAACAAAGCTCTTGCGACATTTGTCTCTTTAAAATAAGAAGCTCCGCCGAGCCATTTCATAACCTCGAGAGCGGTCTCTACAGCCAGTGAAACTGATATATATTTTGCAGACGCGCCAGCGGTAGCCACGTCGTGTATAGAATAAACCACATCGCCTCTGTAGTATCTATCAGCTACCCAAGCCGCTTTATATACCAAGAGTTTAGCAGCTTCAAGTTTTGCATATAGCTCTGCAAATCTAAGACTTATGGCTTGATAACTAGCAATAGGCTTTCCAAACACAGTTCTCTGTCTAATCCACTCTAGACCCCTGTCCAAGAGCCATCTAGCCACTCCAATTGAAGCCGCGCCTATGATAGTTCTAGCTAAATTAAAACCCTCCATGGCGATTTTAAACCCGTTGTTCAACTCACCCAGCATAAAAGACTCATCCACTGGGAGGCCGTTAAATATTAAATAACCAGTTGGTAGGCCACGGCGTCCAATTTCATCCCAATCTCTATGAGAAAACCCATGTACAATTTCACCACCTCTTTTCAACAACACAAGGAAGAGCGAAATCCCCCTGTGTCTATCTTCTATAGCGCCAGTCCTTGTTATAGTAACAACGCCGCCTCCGTACGGCAATTGGAGAATTGTAGTAACGCCTGTGACCATGTTTTTCTCACCGTATATCTTCCAAACTCCGTTTTCTCTAACTGCTCTAGTAGTCACTGAGGCCACGTCGCTACCGCCTTGTGGCTCTGTCGAGCCTATACCTATAAACGCCCTCCCCGATGTGACTTGTGGCAGTACCTCTTCCTTAACACTATCTCTTCCATATTTCTCTACAACATATGGCCAAGCAGACTGTAGTAACACATATACTGCAGTTGCAAGAGATGGATCAGCATAAGCCAATTCTTCAACAGCCAAGGCAGTCTGTAGAAACGTCCCCTCCTGTCCACCGTATTGAGAACTCAGTGGTATTCCCAGAAGCCCCGCCTCACCCAACTTCGCAGCCACCACTTCTATCGACAACTTACCCTCGTCTATGTCGACCCATCGTGGAGCTATTTCAGCCTCTGCAAACGATTTAACTGACTCTAAAAAAAGTCTATCTTCTCTAGACAGTGCAAAGTCCATAAAAACTTCTACAGACTATATTTAAATGATAGATATAGACATACTGGGAGACAACTTAACGATATACTACAAAGGTAGAAAAATACCCACAGTCCCCCTCTACGTAACAACAACATTGAGCTATACACAATTTATAGTCCCGTACGTGGCCAAAAGATTAATTGACTTAAATATTTACAAATTTAAAAAACAAGACCCTGTTACAACACGACTTATTGAACTAGCTTGTAAAAAAAGATGTATAGGTGACGACGAAGGTGTAGACATCGGCCCAATTATAGAAGAGGCGTACTATAACTACTTAACAGATAGAGTCCTGGCGTCAACTCTGACTCTCGACGCGATAATAGTGCCATGTGCAGATATACATTTTGCAAAAGCGTTGGTCAAAAGAGCGCGTGAATATACACCAGATATTCTACTAATCGCATCGAAGTATGGCGGAGAGTGTCCAGACGTCGACTATATGCACGAGGCTACGCCCATAGATCTACCACTCCCGCTAGGGCCTATATCGAGATCG
>CAMLLK010000050.1 GCA_946480885.1 uncultured Thermoproteales archaeon | reverse complement strand
TTCGAATTAGTTTATAGATAAACGAAGGGTAGAGATTGAGTTTTTTCCTTACTCTATAGACTGTCGCACCGTCTTCATTAGTTAATTGTACTGATAAAAAAGTCTTTAGAATTTCTAAACTCAGAGAATCCATTTATATATTTACGGATTGTCTTTATATACTTTATTTTAAAAAAATGTATTTTTTTAAAAGAATATGTTTTTTAGTCTATACGTCTAGCGGCTTTGCCTAAGGCTTTCATAAAAGTCAATAATATATACATCCCCCTCTTAACCTCGTCGTTATTTAATAACGACAATATCTTAGCTGTAGATACCTTTGCCCCTTCTTTAACATCTAGTATAGCTTTTTCAAGCTCTGGGTCTGCCAGCGCCTCTGCGAATACTTCAAGTAGAGAGGTCCTCGTCAATCCGTCAATTAGTAGGCCTACGGGCTTGACGACGTTTTTTGCAAATTCGTCAACCATTCTATCAGTCACTAAGTCATATACCATAACCACTGTGGCTAGTAACTCAACAATGTCGTCTAGAGTGCCAGATCTAACGAGATACTCAGCCGCCGCCCATAGGCGTTGTGCAACTTCTTCCTGCGACAGAGCTGGCGTCGACTTGCCAGAGGCGGTCTGGACTACTCTCTCAACGGCTAACCACTTCCTCATTAATTCTTTTTGGATATCGGCTCTCTTCTGTTCAATATCTATGCCGCTCATAACAGCCCTCTAAGTGTAAGCGGTATATTGTAATAATAAACTCTTAAAATATGCCAAGCCCACCTATTTCCAACATATGGCCTGGCGATTTTTCCATAAGTCCAGAAGGGAATCCAAGCCCTCCCCCTCTCGGCGGGTACGTATAGGCTTTCGTAATATGGACATATAGTCTCGCCGTAGAATAGCCATCTATCGCCGACGCCTTTTATTTCATTTAATATATTGTGGGAAACTACGATGGCCTCATAGTGCGCCACTGAGCCGGACCTCGACGCGCCGAAGTTGGCGACGTCACCTACTACCCACACGTCGTCGTAGTGCTCTTTGCCTTTTCTATAGTTTAGCGTGTATCTATCTGCTGGAATGAGGCTAAAGGGGTCTCCTATGCCCGACTCAGCGACGAACTTAGGCCCTCGGTGCGGCGGCACTGTGATTAACAAGTCGTATTTCAACTTTTCTCCGTCTGTTGAAACAATTACTTTCTCATTGGCGTCGATTTGCGCCGGCTCGAAATCGTAAATGTATTGAAGGCCGTGGTCTCTAAACCTCTCCTCTAGCGCCTTATTGACCTCGGGCTGTGCGTGTAGGTGGTCTGTCGTAGTGGCCACGATGATTTTATACCTACCGGCGAGATGTTTTACATGTCTAAGATATGTATCTAACACAAGTGAAAATTTACCCGGCGCAATTGGGCATTTAATCGAGACATCTAACATAGCCACTAGATGTACAATAGTCCCGCCCTTGAAGTTGTGAAGGAGTTCTTTAAGCTCTTTTGCCTTGTTATATTCATAGTATGTGTGATAGTCTTGTTCTAGACCTGGCACAAGTGATAAATCGTAGCCGCAGCCGGCGGCGATTACTAAATAGTCGTATGTATAGATCTTTCCGGGCTTTGTGTAAATTTTTCTGTCTTTTAGATCTACCCTTGTGACTTCGCCATCGTCACCAAGTAGAGCTTTGACCTTTGGGTCTAAAAGCCGGGCTTTTTTATATACTAGACTTTCTTCTTCAAATGCCCCTAAGACATACAGCGGTAGACCTGCCTCTAGTACGTACTCTCTTGATTTATCAAATACTGTAATCTCTACCTCTCCCTTCACTATTTCTCGCCGTAGGCTTCTTGCGAGGCTATTGGCTACAATCTGGCCGCCGACGCCCGCGCCGATGATTGCTATCTTTTTCACAAAAAATTATTAGTAGATAGTTATATAATTTGTTAGCATAGAGAAATAAAACCTAGTGTATGAGTACAGACGTGTTGAGAATAATCCAGGTGGAGATTACTACATTCTGCAACGCCCGTTGTGTCTACTGCCCCGTGGCTGTTTATTCAAACACTTGGCGGGCTAGACATATGGATTTTGGACTATTTACAAAAATTGTTGAAGAAGCCGCCGAGTTGGGCGTCGAGTATATTCACCTACAGGGGTGGGGCGAGCCGCTTCTCCACCCCCGTTTTTTTGAAATGCTTAGTTTAACAAAACGCCGCTTTAAGGCTGGCTTCACCACCAACGGCGAATTGTTGACACCACATATGATTTCAAAAATTGTAGACGTCGGCGTAGACGTAGTAGCTGTGACTTTTGCCGGCGCCTCTTCTGAGAGGCATAATAAATACAGACTGGGCACAGACTTTGAGACAGTTTTAAAAAACGTCGGTGAGTTAGCTAGGCGGATTGACGCTAGGGTAGTCGCCGTATATATGATGTTGAAAGACTCAGTAGACGACCTCCCCCGGTTTGTAGAAAAGGCGGCGGAGGCCGGCGTCAGAGAGATAAACTTATCCAACGTCGTATATATCCCCCACCCCTCTGTCTGGGGGGTGAAGGTCTTCTCAAATCTCTTCTCTCCGCCGCCGCGGCGGGTAGTTGAGGCGGTGAGGGCCGCGATAGAGGTCGGCAAGAGAGTGGGCGTGGTGGTACACAGCCGTTTGTTTTCGCCTTGGGAACAAGTTGAGTGTCCAGAGGCCCCCACGTCGTCGATATATATTGGAGTCGACGGCGATGTCTCTCCATGTGTCTATCTCAACATCCCCGCCGAGGGGGCTGTGCGTTGTTTTGAAAATAAGTGCGAGTCGGCTCCGAGGGTGGTTTTTGGAAATATTAAAGAGTCTAGGCTGGCGGAGGTAGTCACTTCGAAAAAGAGGAGAGATTTTGTAGATAGTTTTGAGAGGAGGAAGAGAGGCGAGGCCGTTAATCCGCCAGAGCCGTGTCGACGTTGTTATCTACTCTACGGCGTCTAAAAACGTCTTCACTATAGGCCTCATTTTTACTTCAGTCTCTTGACACTCTCTATCTGGGTCTGAATCTGTGACTATGCCGGCGCCTCCCCATACGTATACGTAGTCGCCCTCTCCGTATGTAGATCTAATAACTACCGCGAAGTCTCCGCCACCTGGCCACACTGCCCCTATCGCACCTGTGAAGGGGCCTCTTGGCTCTCTCTCTAGTTGGTTTATGTACTCAATCGCCCTAGGCTTTGGCACCCCCGTGACTGTAGTAGTTGGGTTAATCGCCGCGGCTGCGCCCACTGGCGTCACTCCTCTCTCTAATATACACTCTACGTAGGAGACTAAGTGTTGTACATAGCTATACTTCTCCACAGTGGCTACGTCTCTAGCCTTGACTGTGCCCCACTTACACACTCTCCCCATGTCGTTTCTCACGGAGTCTACTAACATAATGTGCTCTGCCCTTTCTTTAACGCTATGTACTAACTCTCTTTCTAACATCTCGTCTTCTTCTCTATCTCTCCCCCTCGGCCTCGTCCCTCCGATTGGCCCGCTCACAGCTCTATCTCCCTCTACATATACTAAAGTCTCTGGCGACACGCCGGCGACCCAGAGGTCTTCTACTTGTAGAAAGAAGTAGTACTTCCCGTCCATTGACTCGGCTAATTTTTTCAACACTACGTCTGGCCTAGCTGCGCCTCTATACGCCACGTATCTAGCCAAGACTAATTGAAAGAGGTCGCCCTTAGCCAAGGCGTCTTTTGCAATCTCCACAGCTTTTTTAAACTCTTCACAGTCTACACTCTCTACTTCTCTCAGTCGGAGTATACCTTGTCTAAACTCCACAGGCCTTGGCTTGCCTACTATAAAGAGGGAGTCTGGCCAGTGGGTCCTCCTCCTGGCCTCAACGCCGTCTAGTATAGACACTTTGTGGAAGGGCAGTAGACCCACTGCCACTTCTCCACGGGACGGCTCTACGTACGACGTCACTTCGCCCTCGACGTATATTTCAACTTTTGGACTTTTAAAATATGCTCTCCCGTACATACAACGCCTCTTCGAGGCCGGTCTTTAATCTCTCAGCCGCCTTGTCTAGAGATACATTCCCCCGTAGGTATTCAAACAATACGACGTAGTTATTCTCTACGTACTCCATCCAACGAGGGCTCCTGAATACAATTGACTCTTCCACTAGCCTCTTGTTGCGGCTGTAGGGGCCCCAGTCTACATCTAAGTAAGGCGGGGGATGGCTGTGTACATAGGGGAGATCTACCTCTACTGACACTGCTGTAAGGCCCCAGAAGCCGGCTACGGCTTTTTTCAACACTGGGTTTGGCCTAAGGGGGAGCTGCGGGGCCCAGGCTAGCCATAGATAAGCGGCGTCGAATTTGTCGTTTATCACACCCTGTGTCAATTCGGCTGGTGTAGAGGGGAGGCCGCATTTATAAAACTCCTTGGCGGCGTAGAGGGCTTTCTCTACAGAGCCCATTTCTAAATATAGAGGTAGGAATAAGTCTGTGACTAAAGGCTCCCCCTCCTTCGCCAATAGGCCAGCTCTGCCGCATGCGACCTCGTGGATGTAGTTATAGAGCCCGTTAGTGTAGAAGACTTGGACATTGCCTAATATTGGGTACAGCCTCCCTATTAGACGCCGAGCTGCTTGAGCGACGGGCCACGGCGGCTTGGGGGCAACTCCGTGGATATACCACACGTCTTCTATATAATAAAGCCCCGGCGACGCCGATTTGTAGTGGCGGTATAGCGTCAAGTAGTCCAACTCTTTGTAGACACAGCCTATCGACTGGGCTATTGGCCTTAAGAATAGGGCGTGGTAGCCCTCTCTCCCATATAGAACACATCTGGCTCCCACGGAGAGATTTAATTTATTAAAAATATTGGCTATACATGGAGACTAAGCGGTCTATTAGAGAGAGGATTTGGCGACTTCTTGAAGAGAGGGGAGCTGCGGCTTTCCCCCTGCCTCCCCACGGCAGAATTCCAAATTTCAAAGGCGCCGATGCGGCTTGTAGAAATTTAACTAGCCAGAAAGTATTCGCCGAGGCGGAGGTGGTGAAGATAAACCCAGACTCGCCTCAGCGGCCTTGTAGAGAGGCCGCTTTGATGTATGGAAAGATCGTAGTTATGCCGACGCCGCGGATTAAAGAAGGTTTTTTAATACTGAACCCCCGGCTCATACCTAGATATAGTTATAGAGAGGCAACTACAATCGGAGGCGCCTTTAAGTGGGGGACTTCGGCAAAGCCTTGGGAGCTGCCTAGAGTAGATTTAGTAATCGTCGGCTCTGTGGCCGTGAACCCCCACACGGGGAGGAGGCTGGGTAAGTCTCATGGATATGCAGAGTTGGAGTGGGGCATGTTGTCGTTGTTTAACAAAGTGGGGGAGGACACCCCCGTGGCTACTACAGTACACGACTTACAACTCGTCGCAGACGAAATCCCACTCGAGCCCTTCGACTTGACTGTAGACGTCGTGGCGACCCCCACCCGTGTGTATTTTGTAAATAGAGCCGACAGGAGGCCTCGGGGGATTTTTTGGGAGTATATAACAGAAGACTTAGAGAGAGAAATACCGCTCCTCCAAGAGATTAAGAAAAAGCTAGTAGCTTCAATACTTTTTCTACTACCTCTCTTGGGCTTTGTCCTAGTATAGTCATCATGGGCTCCTTCCCCCAGTCGCCCCAGTCCACTATTACGTCTGGAGTTTTTCCAATCTGTGCATAGGCCTCTTCAATTATCCACTGCATTGTGCCCCCCTCTCTTTTCTTTACCTCTTCAGGCTCTCTCCTCCTGTCTATATATGCAACTAGGTAGCCTAATTCCACCGCCTTCTCTATAAAGGCGGGGTCTAGTCTAATATTCATAGCAGATCTGGCGTGGGGGTCTCGTCGAATGACTGTGAGGATTTTCCTAGCTATGTGGTCACTGGCGCCGAATGTAGGCGGGCCCGACGGCTTGGCGGCGCCCATGTAGTTCACAATTCTACCCGGGATGGCCAACACGTCTTCTCTACTAGAGGCGTATCTAGGGTCTATGGCGTAGCCGATATTGCTCTGCACCTCTGGAATCGCCTTGGCTAATAAATTTGCGTTTTTCTCAACCAGCTCTAAAGCCGCCTTCATCTCCTCAAACGCCCTCCACCTCTCCGCTGGGATTTCAACCCACGCCATGGGGTTTACAGCCCAGTGGCCCCTCCCCCTCGCCACTCCGTATTTTATCGCCTGGTAGATAAATCTCTTCGCCTCTTTTATAGCCTCTACTGGAGTAAGCCCTTTGGCGAGGCCGGCGGCTATGGCGGCGGAGAAAGCACAGCCAGTGCCGTGTGTGGCTCTGGAGTCTAGCCGCTCTGTAGAAAATATATAATATTCGCCGCGGTGGTACACAACGTCGGAGGCCTCGCCGGTCTCTAAATGGCCTCCTTTCACAACCACTACTTCTGTGCCAAATTCTTGGTTGATAATACGGGCTGCTCTCTTGGCGTCTTCTAATGTACGAATCTCTACCCCCGTCAGCGCCTCCGCCTCTTGTCTATTAGGCGTGACTACCTTAGCCACGGGCAGTAGGCGTTTTTTCAACGCCTCAACCGCCTCTGGGGAGATCAAAGAGGCGCCAGATTTTGCAATCATTACGGGGTCTACCACTAGAGGAAAGCCGAGGCTAGAGGCGGCGGATGCCACCTCCTCAACTATCTCTCTAGTCCCCAACATGCCGGTCTTGCCAGCGTCTATCCCCATGTCGTCCCAAACCGCCGAGATCTGCGACTTCACTAAAGAGGGGGGGAGGCACTGCGCCTCTCTCACCTCGTATGTGTTTTGAGCTGTGACGCAGGTGAGCGCCGTGGCGCCATGTACCCCAAATGCGGCGAATGTTTTAATATCTGCGTGTATGCCGGCGCCACCGCTTGAGTCTAAGCCGGCGATTGTAATAGCCACTTTCCACATAAGCTGTAAATAGGATTTAGATAAAAAAGTTATTTATTTTCTTATTTATCTAAGTTCGCTCTTCTTCTTTCTTCTTTTTCT
>CAMLLK010000049.1 GCA_946480885.1 uncultured Thermoproteales archaeon | reverse complement strand
TAGCGGCGAGTTTCTCCAATCCCATTATCTTCACAGCTTTTTCAAAATACGACTTAGGCATAGAGAAGGTAATAGCCACGTCTCTCCCCTGTAGGTTTTGGAGAATTGTCTCTAACAAGTCTTGTCTTGGATTTGCTTGAGAAGGTATGTAGCTATGCACTGCTATTACAATCAAAGCGTCTTTTTTTGGAATATTTATCTCAGTATCTGCTGTATATGCCTCAACCACGTGGTATATTCTCAATAAAAATAAATATTTAGAACCCGTGTGCTGGGGGGTCGGCCGGCTTTACTATTTCCCTTAATACTACTGTCGCGTATCCGCCCTTCGGCAATATAAATCGCAGCTCTATATCTCTCCCCACTGTGTATATAAATTCAGTTATTTTCAACACAGCTCTGCGGTAGCTTCCATACACTCTCAACCACTTGGGCATTTTGTAGAAGGCAGAGGTGTCTACTTTCTCTTCTTTTAAAATTTTGACATAGATCTCTCCGACTCTTCCACTAGGGGCTCTGGCGCCGATTCCCACAATCGGGAGTACTACGTCGCCCCCCAGCCCCTCTGTGTAATACACCACTTGGCCGTTCACCTCAACTAAATCGCCTTCTATCGGCTTGTTTATAGGGCCAAGTTCCATACGCCTAGACAATAATTTATTAAATATATAGGATTGAAAGGCCTCTATATAAATTCTCAATATTTGGGGGGGTATCGCCATGATGGAGTTCCACATATCAGAGCCGCGTATGAGTTTTCTCAATAGAGCTCTTTCTTCGAGAAATCTTTTGGGGAACGTCTCTAGCGCCTTGTCGAACTGTCCTCTACATGCGTATTCTCTCGCCTTTTTCGCATTTTCAGACTCTTGTGGATATATCCTACAGAACATAATGTGGAAAAACTCCTCTGCGTCTTTTTTTAACAAAGCTCTGCCTAACATATGGCTCACGGGCCTTATTGTTCCAAACCTCTGGTAGCCGTAGTAATTGGGCAGAGGCGTTCTAGACAACTTCTCGACTGTCTCCTCGGCGCATTTGACGTCTTCGACATCTCTCAGGACTATAGTAAATCTATTTCCATAGATCTCTCCAGGCGTCATAGGCCTGTCCATAGACCAAATCCCGAGGAATTTGACGTTGGGGACCTCCGGCAGTTTGTCTACACTCCCCCTAACTGAGAAAATTTGTGAAGTCAACGCCCTCGTGTCTTTAATCCCCCCCAGAGAGACGTCTTTGTAGGAAATACCTAGTTTCTTAGCCAATAAGACCGCTAGTTTTAAAGTGTCGACGTTTTGTTTCACCACGTGTATCCAAGTCCAACCGCCTATCGTAGACCTAAGCGATACGCCTTCTAGAGCCACTACCACGCCGTCTTTCAACACCTCCTCAACTACAAAATCCTCGACGTTTTTCTTAATGACGCCGCCGGCTGGGCAAGTATCAGTGACGTAATACTCAAGGCCTAAGTCTTTGTCAAAAGGAGGGGCCACTTTCACAAATATTTAGAATTTCGAAATTTATTTACATGGCTAAGATTTACCTCGGACCCGCCGGCACGCCTCAATATGTAGTTAAGGCAAAGTCTACACTAGAGGCGGTCAGAGTGGTAAAAGAGCTGGGCTTAAACGCGTTGGAAGTAGAGTTTGTACAGGGAGTTAGAATGTCTAGAGAATTAGCTAAACAAGTGGGGAAGGCGGCTGTAGAACACGGCGTCAAGCTCTCTGTACACGCCCCCTACTTTATCAATCTCTGTTCAGAAGAGAGCGACAAAGTAGAGAGGTCTAGACAGAGGTTGGTAGATTCTCTAGATAGAGCATACCACATGGGGGCTTGGGTAGTGGTAGTCCACGCCGCATACTACGGCAAAAAGGGGCCGTCGGCTTGTTATGAAGAAGTGAGGAAAGAATTAGAAAAAGCATATATAGAGGCCGGGAGCCCCTCTGGAGTTTATATAGGCGTTGAAGTAACTGCTAGGACAAATCAATTCGGCAGTGTAGAAGAGACTTTTAGATTAGCCAAAGAGTTGAGTTTTGTAACTCCAGTGATAGACTGGGGTCACCTATATGCGAGAAACAACGGGTCGATAAACTACAGTGCGGTGATTGACTTGTGGCTTAGAGAGTTCCACAACGCCCATATGCACACACACTTCACCTCCGTGAGGTATAGAAACGGCAGGTTTGTAGATGAGCATGAGCCAATTGAGCGGAATACGCCGCCTTTTGAGCCCCTCGCCAAAGAGCTTAAGAGTAGAGACATATCTATTACACTTATCTGCGAGTCGCCTCTATTAGAAAAAGATGCGTTAGTTATGAAAGAGATTCTCAGTAGGTATGGGCTAGAGTTGGCAAAAGTCTAATAAATACACAGAGGCGTCTATATGTGAAAAAGTCAGCCACTGCGTTTGATCTACTAGCCTCAGTAGTAGAGATGAACACATTGAAAGGCTCTAGAGTGGAGAACATATACAAAACAGCGTCTGGCTTCTTGTTTAAATTTGCCCATGGCTTTATTACAGCTACGAAATACAGAGTCTCTCTAACAGGCGTCATACCTGAGAAGACTCACGAGGGGACAGAGACGTTGAGAGGACTTTTTAGAAATGAAAAACTTATAAATATATCAATGCCTAGATTTGATAGAATTATAGAATTTGAATTTGAAAATACAAAACTTATATTTGAACTTGTAGAGCCTTTTAACGTAATTGCGGTGAGAGACGAGAAGGTTATATGGCTTTTACATAGCTACAGAGGAAAAGACAGAGAGCTTAGGCCAGGTCTCCGTTATGTATACCCCCCCGCCGTGTTTATAGACGTGTTGAAGACGTCTGTAGAAGAAGTGGCTAAGGCCATAGACCCCAGCGATGTGAAAAAAAGTTTAATCCGCCGCCTAGGCACTGGAGTAGAGCTAGCCGACGAGTTGATATTTAGATGGGGCACTGACCCTGTAAAAATTGCAGAAGGTTTTTTAGAAATTATCTCTAATGTGTTGTCAGGTAGAGTAGAGCCTACTGTCTGTATCAAAGGCGGCGTCGCCGTCAGCGTCTTGCCCATAAGGCCTATAAGTCTTCAATGCGACGAATTTAAACATTTTGAAAAGTTCTGGCAGGCGTTAGATTTTTACTTCTCTCCAATGGAGTTACAAATAGCTACAGACAAAGCCACTCAGGATTTACAAAGTCGGCGAAAGAGGCTAGAGGCTTCGATTTCTGAGTTAGAGAAGAAGATATCTGAGTACAGAGCCGAGGCTTCTCGTCTAAGATCTACTGCACACAAACTATTGATGTATAAGACAGAAATTGAAGAGGTTATGTCTGGAAAAGAGGGGAGTGTACGTATACGATACGTAGATAAAAAAGTAGAAGTGACACTGCCAGATGGAGAAATTGTAAAGATTGAAAAAGAGTCAGTGGGTCGCGAAATCACTAGTTTATTTGAAAGAGCCAAGGAGTTAGAAAACAAGGCGAAGAGGGCGTCTGAAGTACTACAGAAGTTAAAAGAAGACTTGTCAAAACTCGACGCGGAGATTAAGACAGTGGTCGAGAGAGTTAAGGCGACAAGAGCCGTAGAGAAAAGTTGGTTTGAAAAATTCCGCTGGACGATAACTACAAACAAGAGGCCTGTGGTTGGGGGGAGAGACGCGTCTCAAAACGAGAGTATTGTTAGGAAATACCTGAAGGAGCACTATCTATTCTTCCACGCGGATATACCCGGCGCATCTGTGGTGGTGGCACCCCCTTCAGACGACCCACTTGAGCTACTACAGATTGCACAGTTTGCAGCTGCGTACAGCAGGGCGTGGAGAATTGGTATACACACGGTAGACGTCTATTACGTCAAAGGCGCACAGGTCTCTAAAAGCCCCCCCTCGGGCCAGTATTTAGCGAAAGGCTCTTTTATGGTCTACGGCAGGAGAGAATACGTCAGAAATGTAAGACTCGAATTGGCGGTTGGCTATAGAAGAGATGGGGATTTTTGTAGAGTAGTGGCGGCGCCGCCGAAGGTCGCGCCGCTCTTGGCGGAGAGGTACTACGTCTTGACGCCTGGCAATTTTGAAAAAAGTAAGATGGCGAAGGAGATTGTGAACAAGTGGAGAGTCTGCGGCGTTGATGACGTAGTGGCGGCGTTGCCTGGCCCTTCGAGAATTTTAGAAGAGGGGAGGGGGAGCCCGGTGAGTTGGGAAGAGGTTGTGGAGATTTTTAAGTCGTGGTAGATTGTCTAATCAAAGGCGGGGGGGATTACGACTGTGTCTATGTAGACTCTATGTTGGGCTGGCTCGCCAAGATGTTACGTATAGTATTTGGGCTAGTTGTGTATTACAAAAACGACGTAGACGACTCAGAGCTTTTACAAACTAAGTGTCTAGTAGTCACTAGAGACTGGGAGTTGTTTAGACAGAGAAAACCGCCGGCGATGTTCTTCGCCACAGACGACCATGTGAAATGGATCGCGGCGTTTCTTCGACAGGGACTGGCCCCCTTTGTAGAGTCTAGATGTCCACAATGCGGCGGAGTTCTTAAAGAGTATAGTTGTAAAGACGCCGAGGGCGTGGTGGGGCACGCCATACGTAGTAGTAAATGTTGGCGGTGTGTAGAATGCGGCCATGTGTACTGGGTGGGGTCCCACTGGCGTAGTTTAAAAAGACTTGTGGAAGAGGCTAGACGCGTCGAAGTTATCTGCACAGCGGTTGAGTATTGACAAAATCCAGGGCCCGAAGTAGAGAATAGCTGTGAGCACCTCTACCGCATTTGCAAGTTTTAAAACTTCTTTAACTTGGCGACATGTATACACCCCGCCGCTGTATATAATCGGCACGTCTAGACCCACGAGCCTCCTCACCTTTTCTAAAAGCCTAAGGCCGTATCTATATATCAACAAGCCGCTGAGCCCGCCCCTCCCCACGCCTATACGTCTATCCTCCACTGGGAAGGTGTTAGTCACGACGAGGCCCCAGGAGGTCTTCTTTACCTCTCTTACAATAGACAGAAAGTCTACAGAGGGGCCTATTTTTACAAAAATAGGAATTTTTACATCTATTAGCTCTGGCGCAGTGCGCCAAAGCCCCCTATAGGTGGGGCTGGATATATTTATCTCAACTGCAGCGGGTCGGAAGTGTCTCTCTAGGTAGAGGAGCTGTACTAGAAAGTCTCTTGTAGAGAAGCCGGCTAGGCTAATAAAGACGGGGTAGTTTAAACCCGCCAGTCTAGACGCCACCACGGGGAGCCCCGGCGAGCCGAGCCCCATGGCGTTTGTTAACGAGTACGGCCACACTCTAGCCGCCCGAGGCGGCTTGTTGCCCCTCCTAGAGTAGGGGAGGGTAGACCCCACTACGACAAAGCCAGGGCAGAAAAAAGAGAGGAATCTACTATATAGGCCAGTCTTGTCGAGGCCCGCCGCCACCCCCACTGGCCCACAGACCTCTACACGCCCCACTTTCCAACTTCTCCTACACCTACAACTGGGGAGGGGTAGAGAGAAGAGTAAAGCCCCGAGTCTATAGCTAATTTCTGGATGTATATAACTGACGACCCGCCCAAACGTCTTTAACAACGCCATCTAGATAGATACTCCACCGCCGCGTTGTAGTAAACATCTCCAACGCGGTTTTTTAAAATATTTAACAAATCCCACATTTTATACACACTGCGGACTTCCACGCCCGTAGCCGCCTTGACGTTCTCCACTCCACATTGTTGTCTATCTAAAAACACCACAGCCCCCACCACCCTCCCCCCCTCTTCCTCAACTGTCTTAATTGCGGCGGAGAGGCTTCTACCTGTGGTCAAGACGTCGTCTATAACCACTACCCTCTTCTGAGCCACGTCGGCGCCCTCTACTCTTCTCTTCAACCCATATGTCTTAGCCTCAGGTCTTACATATGCAATAGGCCTATTTAACAAATAGCCCACAATCGAGGCGTAGGGCAGACCCCCCGTCGCCACGCCCACGACGACATCAAATACAGAACTATTCAATAGATCTACATAGCGCTCCACAACCCACTTCAACAAATCCGGCTGCCCCAAGACCACCCTCATGTCGACATAGAAAGGGCTCTCTAAGCCACTGGATAGTGTAAAAGAGCCGAACTTCACGACGTGGTCTACAAACTTCTCAATCATACCAACTCGCCCAGTTCGTGATAACGCCCACAGTAGGCACAGATAAACAAAGGCGGCTCTCTTCTAACTAAGTAGAAAATAGTCTCTACATACTCCCTAGGCGCATTTGTAATACAAGTCGGGTTTCTACACCTAAACCTACCCCTCACCACATTCGGCGGAGATACGTTAAACTTCTTAACAACTTCAAAATTTCGAATAATGTTTATAGTAGCAGACGGAGCCACTGCAGAGATTATATTAACCTCCTCAGGCGTCAACTCCCTACCCTCTATCTTTACAATATCTTTCCGCCCCAACTTTCTAGACTCTACATTCATCACAAGCGCAATTCTAAGCCCCTCCCTACCCGTGATTCCAAGAACCCTCAACACAGTCAAAGCCCTCCCCGCAGGTATGTGATCTATCACAGTGCCATTCTCAATCTTACTAACAATTAACTCCTTTGACATCGTCTAAAATTAAGAACATATTTAATAAAGATGCGGGGGGTGGGATTTGAACCCACGCAGGCCTACGCCACAGGGTCTTAAGCCTAGCAAGGAGGCCTCGGCGGCCCCCCACCTGCCCCTTTGACCTGGCTCGGGCACCCCCGCTGGATGAAATATACAATTGGCTTAATAAGTTTTACCTCTATACTAAAGTAATGACTAGAAAATATGGCGTTTTGTATGGGTTTAGAACTACTGTAAGAGGCGCAATTACTACCATAATAGCTCTAAGTCACTTGGGGAGGTTTCTTCTCACTACGTCAGCTGCGAGTAGATAAATGCCAATAACAGCAGAGGCTGTATTCTAAACAATTGGAAATATTATTTCATTTGTCCAGTTGGTCACTGTCGCCACAAACATTAAAGGGTGTAGTG
>CAMLLK010000048.1 GCA_946480885.1 uncultured Thermoproteales archaeon | reverse complement strand
TGCGGCGCTGGCCCTCGGCATTGCGCTGTGGTGGGGGCTATTGAACGCCGAGAGGACTATTACTATGAAAATCGACGACGTGAGGTCGTCAATAACGGCAGAGGTTAAGACTCTTAACTCCTCGTTGACTGAGAGGCTTGCTTCAATAAACAAAACGCTGGAGGAACTGACTGTGAGAGTAAAAAGATTGGAGAAGAGGGCTGCCGCGGAGAGGGAGATTGTAATAGTGCCGGTGGATCAGCCCATCTTCGATTACTATGTAGATTTCCTCATTAAATACGTCAAGAAGTTGCAGTTTGACAACAAAACTGCCGGCGTAATACTGCTGATCAACTCGCCTGGAGGAGCTGTCGGCGCAACAGAGCGCCTTTACTCAACAATCAAGGGGCTTAATAAGACTGTATACGCAGTTGTGGCGGGTCTGGCGGCCTCGGGGGCTTACTACACGGCGGTGGCGGCCGGGAGGATATACGCTACGCCGTCTAGCTGGGTGGGGAGCATTGGCGTAGTAGCCCTCTTATGGCCCGACGAATACCTCATTGACTTGCCCGATTATATTTACACCACGGGGCCGTTTAAATATTACGGCATGGACCTCACCGAGTTTTACAACGACATTGAAAAGACAAGGGCTAATTTCGTCGCCGCGGTATTAAAGGGACGGGCCGGCAGGCTTAAGGCGGATCCTGAGGTCTTTGAAACAGCGAAAATATTCAACGCAGAGACTGCCCTAAGGCTAGGCCTCATTGATAAAATAGGGGGTCTATGGGACGCCGTTGAGGACATGGCCAGGGAGCTGGGGCTTAAAAACTACACCGTTGTGGACATATATGAGAAATACAACGCCACGGGGTTTGGAATAGTAGTACCTCTAATCTCAGGCAACAAGATACCGCTTCAATTCCTAATGAACGTATCCGCCCCTCCTGTATTCTACCTGTGGCCCGGGGCAATACAAATACCCCACCACCCCATAAACGTCACCCCCATGCCGCCAGCGGCGCCGCCTGAGGAGAAAAAGCCCTACAGGCCCTATGTAGTATTAGATCTTTCCCACGGCAATATAATCCCAAGGGGCTTTTTTGAGGTCTTGGCAAAGGAGCTTGTGGAAAGGGGCTTTGCCCTAAGGCTTGCGAGGGATGAGCTCTCTCTACAACAGCTATTAGAAAACGCCACTGGCTTGATTATTGTCAACCCCACTGTGCCGTTTACAGACCTAGCGGCTGAGGCAGTTTACAACGCCACCCGCAGGGGAGTTAGGGCGTTGTATTTCGCCGACATGAGGGCCAGCAGGATGATTTCAGCCCCTCCATTTATTATAATAACGCCCTATTCCGCCACAACAGTCTTTGACCCCCTGCTGACTTACTTCAACATCACAGTCATAAGGGCAGTGTACAACTTCACAGGACTCGGCGCGCACGACTTCGCGGCCAATTGGCAGTATGTCCACGTCAACGGGTCTTTGTTCAACGCCTCAAGGCTTATTTTGTTAAGCCCCACTGCCTTCGCCGCAACCTCTGGCCTCAAACTACGGGTAAAGGCCTATATGTTCGGCTACGGCGAGGACGTGTACACAATAGCCGTGCGCACGGGCAACTTCACCGCGGTGGGCTCCGTGAGGAGCTTTACGCCGTATTTCATTCAGCTAGGCGATAATTACAAATTCTTCAAAACGCTTATAAACTGGCTTGTAGAGCCGCGCCCCATAGCGCCGCCGCCTAAAAGGCCAAGCGGGCCGACTCCCTTAATACCGCCAATTCCGCCCCATACGACATACCCCTAAATCACAACGGCATTTTTTAAAACAATTTTCTATTACCGCCACGGGAAGACGCAGTAAAGGCAGTCTTGTCTTAACGCCGTGTCTCGCACTTATCCACAGCCCCCTTATAGCTAAATCTCACCAGTTTTCCAACTCCACAGTAGCGATAGTCAACAGGCTTTATGTTTAAAGTGGAATAGTAGGCGTGGATACACCATGTTGACTTCGCGTTAAATCTCTGCCAGTTATGATGAGCATCCCGGAGTAATTGAGGGATATGAGGCCTTACATCAAGTCTTGGCTTAATAGGAGGCGGTTCGCGCGCCGCGTCCGGGCCCTATATCCAGGCAATAACGCTTTTAAGCTATAACATACGTCGAATTATGTGCCTCGAGGGTTTTAGAAATTTATTAAACGGAGCCGGGGCTTTAACCGCCGAGAGCATTTTGGCGAGAATAAAGGCCACTGTCAGCCGCCAATCGCCGCGGTGTGCAGTTTTGACTTGTTCAGACTCTCGCCTCTCCCCCGAGTTGCTGACTCTCTCAAATATTGGCGGCATGTTCGTCGTGAGAATAGCAGGCAACGTGGTCACAGACGCCGTATACGACTCGTTGAAATTCGCAGTTGAAAAACTCGGCGTCAAGAAGATATACGTAATTGGACACAAACGTTGCGGCGCGGTTGAGCTGGCCTTTAAAGGCGAGGCGCCGCCTTCTCTCGCCGCCCAGTTAAACGAGGCAGTCAAGAGGGCTGGCGGGGACTTGAGAAAGGCGGAGGTGGAAAACGTGAAAATCGCGTGTGAAAAGCTAAGAGAGCTGGGGGCAGAGGTCGAGGGCTACTACTACGATTTAGACGGACCGGCTTTAATACCAGTCTGCAAATCCCCATAAAAACCGGCGGCACATTGGAGGGCTTGTAATAAACTACTACACGGGCTCGAGTCCGCCCCGCTACGGCCTAGAGACGCGGTAATTTGAAGCATGAAGCGCCTAACTGTCGGTCGAGGTCGTTAAGCATAAAAATAACAACGATGATCAATATGTGGAGAAACTACTTGAAAAACCCCTTCCCAAGCCGTCGACTGAGGGCTATGTCTCTGCGCGTTTGTTAGAGGCTCTGGTGGAGGGGCGTCTTGCTTTGGAGTTTCTTGAGAGGGGGCTTGTGAGAAACGCCGCTGGGAAGGCTTTTCAAGCATGGCGGGCTCTGCTGGCGGCTCTCCTCCGGTTGGAGTTAGAAAAACTTAAGGCCGTTGTAAAGACGGAGGAGGAGAGGCGCTGGCTTGAATCCACAGCAGTGCCGAGAGTGCCCACTGGGAGAATAAAGGCGTTGTCACAAATGTTGGAGGAGGTGGGACATGGGGGCATTTCTTTCGGCACTGACAAGGCGCTTGATCTCCACGATTATCAATACCACGGCCCAGACCCGGACATGGCGTTGAGCAAATACCGCAACAGAGAGGAGGCGGCTAGAGACGTCGTGTTGCTTCTGAAAGAACTGGCTAAGCGCGTTGAGGCATTGAGGCAAAGAGTCCAGTGGAGTGAGGAACTCGAAAGGGCACTGAAAGCACTCAAATTATAGATCATCCTCGCCTTCGTCTGTTGTGTACCCCTTGTTGCGCCTAAGGGGTGCCGGCCGGGTATCTAGGCGCCTTTTCTAATGACATAACGCGCAAACGCCGCTACGTCCTCCTCTACGGATTTCAGTCTTGCACGCCTGCTCAGCGCGCCGCTACCGTTGTATTGGAATTCGCTGAGATTGAGGGCGGTGTTGGCGTAGTGCAGTAGTTCTGCCTCCTCCAGCGCCGAGAGATCCCTTGCGATTTCCTAAGAGAAGCCCCGTTATAATAGCAAGCCTGTCTACATACTCTACCCTCTTCCCGCCTTTAAGCCTTTTGATGACGGCGTATTTACGCGCCTTATAGTCCCTGCGCCCGGCCGCTAGAGCCCCTTTAAACGCTTGAAATGCCTATCCAGCGGCGTTTTTATAAAGGCCGGCCTCCGGGGGTTTTAGCCCCGCCCCGTACTTCGCCCCGGCCAAACTCCCCTCATTATACTTAGCCAACTCCCGCCAGGGCATTCCAGCTCTACACTTCACTCCCTTTTTTACGTTATAAAATTTGGCGCTGGGAAGCGTTTGCAACGGGCATTGGGCTCTGCCTGTACATCCAGCGGCAGCCGGGGGTCGCCAGTAAGATCAGAGCGCCGCAAAAAAGCATATGGCGCCTCCGGGGGAAAAAGAGTTATTGCTCTTAGCTCAATCGGCGCGGGGGTTATATAAACGAGCGGTAGAGCCGTCCGTATTTTCCCGGCTTTCCTCTAATGGGAATCTCCCAGCCGCACTTGGGACACCTCCCCTGTGCCAATTCTATTTTCACAGCCCTGTCTCCCGCCCTCTTTATCACGGCGTAGCCGCACCTTGGGCAGTAGGTGTGCTGGCCAGGGTGTCCCGGGACGTTGCCCACGTAGACGTAGTCCAGCTCTCTCCTCGCCCTGCGCCACAGCTCTTCGAGGAGTTCCGGGGGCGTGGGCGGGTTGAAGAGCTTATGTGCCGGGTAGTAGGCGGTTATGTGGAGAGGAGTCTCCCGGCCGAAGGAGGCCACCGCCTCAATTACCTCCTCCGCCTCGTGGTCGTTTACGCCCGGGATGACCAGGTAGGTAAACTCGACGTGTATTCCCATGCCCTTCGCGTGGCGGGCTGTGGAGAGGAACTTGTCGAAATTCGCGGCGAGCCACCTTCTATACGTCTCCCTCCCGCCCTTAATATCGATGTTCATCCCCTCCATGCCCGCCTCGGCAAGTCTCCTCACCGCCTCCTCAGTGAGGTAGCCGTTGGTATTAATAGAGGCGTGGAGGCCCCGGGCACGGGCTAGCCTGAAGACCTCCTCGGCGTATTCAGCCAAAAGAGTTGGCTCGTTGAAACTCACGTTGACACCTGAATCCCCGTTCTCCAGGGCCCACTCCACAACTCTCTTGGGCGGGACGTAGGCGCCAGCCGGCGACGCCGTCTTGCTCAAATGCCAGTTTTGACACCAAGCACACGGGAAGTTACAGCCCCACGTGCTTATTGTAACAGCGGAAGTCCCGGGGTAGAAGTGGTACAATGGCTTTATTTCCATCGGCCTAGACTCGGCGGCTGTCAACAGTCCGTAAGCCGCCGTGTACAGCCTACCGCCGAGGTTAAACCTCATGCCGCATGCGCCTATCTTGCCGGGCGGCAGCCTACAGCGCCTGTGACAGAGAGTGCAGACAACTGAGCCGCCCTCTTCCCGCGTTTGATACGGCGACTCCCTCACGTTAGGCAGTTTTAACAAGTATTCTCCTGGCTTGTAAACCGGTGCAGGCCACGAATAAACGGCTCTACTCATGCCTCAAGGCCTCCACTGGATGCATGGAGTACAGCCTTCTAAACGCTGGGAAGAGGGGAAGCGCCGAGGAGGCGCCAACCACTGCCGCGGCTTTAATTGCGCTGTAGGCCATGCCCCCCAGCCCCTCAACTTCTATTCCCCCCGCCAAAAACGCCGCGGCGACGACCCCCGACAAGGCGGGCGTGTAGAACAACAAGGCGGCCAGCGCCAATAACTGCCGCTTCCTCATGCCGAGTACTCTCATAATGGCAAAGTCTTTCCAATGGGCTTGTAGCGCCGATGTGGCCAAGGCGTAGCTCATGGCCGCCACTGCGGCGGTGGCAGAGGCCGCCACAACGGCCGCACCGGCCAAGTATATTAACAGCTGGCCCCAAAAGGCAGTGAGGAGCGCGTCTGTGTCTAACACAACAGCCCCGGGGAAGAGGGCCCTTAAATCCTCGACACTACCGCAACTCCCCTTTTCGACAACTATGACGTTGAAATGAGAGGCGCCGATGAGGTCTGAGTCTAAATACAAATCGGCGGAGAGGCCCGGCACGTAAATCTGGCCCCTTAGGGCCCTAGCCACTGTCACAAGGAGGGGCTTCCCAGATATGTAGGCGTATAGCATATCGCCCTCTCTGGCCAAGGCCTGTGATGCCGCCACTTCCAGCAATGCAATTCCCTCCATTGCCCACCGCGGGAGAAAAGCGGCAGTGACCCAGCGCTCAGTGCCGTTTAAATACGCTATTTTCAGCGGGAGGTAAGTCACCCCGTACGACCTGTCGGAGCACACGGCGGCCGCGGCCTTAGCCACGTCGGCCCACGTCAGCCCAGCCCCCTCCTGGGACATAATGACGTACCGCCCCAAGCCCAACAAATCCCTCAGCTCCGCCGCCAGAGCGCCGCCGAGATCCCAAAAGGCAAATGCCGCAGTCAACGCAAGGGTGGAGAGGAAGGCCGTGAGGAATATCCCCACTATTAACCCCCTCCTCTCCTCGGCATATACAGAGTAAATAGAAAGCACGTGAAAAAATATACCTTATTTTAAGATTGTTACAAGCAAATCTCAAAGGGTCCTATCCGCCCACAAATCCTAATACACCATCCATCAAAACATATCTCATTAGGAGAGATACTCATCGCGTTTGCAAATTGGCTTATTCCTATTAACGCCAGTGTGGCTGCCGCTGGCGCGTATTTTGCCATTCTCTCTAATCTCTTTATTTTTTCTACCGTTGCCATGTTTTTTGAACTTTCCTATGCTTTTAAGGAATGAATGAATGAAGTATTATCTCCTGTATCTAATGTAATTATTTCATTTAAGTACTGAGTTTTTTGGAATTCTTTCATTTACACCGAAAGCGCTTTCAACAAGTGATTTGTATAATGTTTTTATTAGCTGGACGTTTTTAATGGCATGTTGAGGCCTCTGATTTCGGCGGTCGTCCCCGCCGCGGCGGCCGTGGCTTTGAGAATTTCCGATCCTCTTACCGTGGCCTTGTTCGTCGTTGTGGCAGTGGTCGTGGGGATATTTCTGCGTAACAGGGGGCCGTTTACACAAGCCCTTGTCATCTTCGGCGTCTTAACTGCAATTCTACTGTCGCTGTTAATAGCGGCGTTGTTACTAGGCGGCAGAGTAACGGTTGAGGGCGGGTACTTCACTACGGCGTTGGCTGTCGCCATAGCCTTTTTCGGCGTTATGTCTCTGGGCTACGGAGTTGTTTATAAACTGCTGGAGAAATGGTTTTAAGCTATAGTCTTCTTTGAAGTAAGGATTTTGTGACTGCCGAGGGCGAGCCCGATTGGTGGGGAGGCCGGCGCTGGGAGTTCATAGTGGAGCACGCCCCCGACGGCGTATACATCAAGCCAGACACGCCGCTGGTGGACCGCTGGATCAAGGTGGCGCATTGGG
>CAMLLK010000047.1 GCA_946480885.1 uncultured Thermoproteales archaeon | reverse complement strand
CGTCGGATAACCTCTTGGGAGGCTGCGCTGTCTCCTTGGTCTGGCTTTTTAATATCTCCAGAGCTTTTTTTCTAAGTAAGACGTCTACGTCGTCAGACATAGATATGTCTAGTTGTCGATTTTTAAGATTTTCCGTAGAAAAACTCAACTATGACTGTGGGCGTATAGTGGCCGTGCCTAATTAATAAATCGGGGCTAACCTCTGCTAAAAATCCTGTTACATCTCCGACAATTTTCGCAGCTCTATTTTCAAGAGCCCATTTCAGTGTAGTAGTCACAAAGCTACAACTAAGCCCTAGTCTTTTACATAGAGTCTTCGCCAAGGCCAGTCCATCTGTGAGAGTTACGCCCTCTCTACTCAACAACACCCCTACAGACTTCAAAGTCCTCCCCTCTGCCACTACGTCTCCAACTTCAAAGATCTTGACCTCTCTCTTTTTCATATACGCCGCTGTGTTTATTAACTGCGGCACTAATGAACACCTCACCGATGTATAGAGCTCCGATATTGGGTTTACTACATATACAGGCCTACATATATGTTCTACAAAACTATCTGTCAGAATGTAATTATTGACTTCGACATAGCCTAAAGACAATAATATTTTCCTAACTTCGTCTATAAATATCTCATCTCTATGGCGTCTACCTATCGAAGGCAATAATGGCGGCTCTCTAGGAATATAGTTATAGCCTTTCAATATAGCTATGTCTTCCACTACGTCTACCCAAGATAAGACGTTGAAGCGGTAGGGGGGCACGACCACTTCTCCATTTGTATAATCAAACCTCGCCCTCTTCAAGAGGTTTTCAAATTCTCCTCGACTTAGTCTAAACCCTAGTAGACCCCCCGCCGTCTCTTCATCTAGTTTAATAAATTGGTAATTATGTCTATACTGTAGGCCACCTCTCACGACTTCAACCTTCTTCTCTAAGCTCCGTTCTAGTAGTGAATAAATTAACACAGACATTATGTTTAAGACAGAGCGTTGATCTGTACCTGTCACATCGATTAATACGTCTTTAGTATTAGGCGTAATTTTACAACACTCCGACCCCAAAACTGGGACTATCACCATGATCTGGCCGGCGCTGTCGACTAATGCCGGGGGTCTACTCCTATTAATTAACCCACTGTATTTCTTACCTTGTTCAGTCAGTTCATACATATCTCTAATTTTGATAAATTTATCAAAACCCAGTGGGATATATTCGTCGTCTTCTAAAACTCTACGGTAGTATATAGGTGGTTTGATTTTAGACACGTCGTAGAAACCTATGGCCACTCTCCTCCTGCCTCTGCCGTATGTCTCATGTAGTTTTTCTTGTAGTTGTATTATTTGGCCAATAGCTTCATCGTCTAGATATACTCCTCTTACAACAGCCATAGATATATACGGCCTCTCTTCGATAGGTTCAGCCACTAACTCAATAGATGACTCTGAGACTGCGATCTTCGGCAAACCCGTCTCTACTTCGGCGACTCCTTTAATAGTTTTAGCAATGCCTTCTACAGAGAAGTGGTCAGGCCTGTCGTGTGTAACTTCGAGCCTCACTCTATCTCCTACGTCTTCTTTCTCACATTTTATATATTCAAAGAGCTTTGCCGCTTCGTCGTATTTTAGGCCGGTGAGCCTCTCAAGGTCGTATTTCGAAACCTCGACAATAGGCACGTTAAATAGAAAATTCTAGCTATTTAAAGAGACATCTACATATACATTATGAGACAGAAAATTGACCAATATTTTAGAGAGCTCAAAGACGCCATAGAGAAAGAAATAGAAGCTTTTACAGTTGAGTGGAGGCAGTACGAAGCGCTTGCTCAAATACAGCTTAGAGAAGATTTCTACGTATTTATAGTGTTCTCATGGTCTGACGAAGATTGTACATTAGAGTTCATGGTGGGGGATGAGAACGCAGTCATACAAACGCGTCACTTAGACAAACTGAACACGGCCTTCTTTATAATAAAAAAAGCCTACGAATTGGCGTCTAGTAATTTCACTTGCCTAAAGACTTCTTAACTCTGTCTCTTAACACATTGAGAATAGTCTCGTCGTCTTTGTTATCCTTTGGGTATATGTAGACTTCTTCCTCAGGCAAGACTTTGCCCCCCCTCTCTACAAAATATATTAATCTCAGAGGCATGTCGTATCCCGCGCGGCGGTATAACATACGCATAATTCTAGTGGCCAACGACCACTCGGCCTTTGTCTTCCACTCTCCAGATTTTAAAATGTGAGATTTTAACTCTATAAGTTCTCTCTTCCCGTCTGAGTATTTTACAATAAAATCGGCTTGCGCCGTGATTGTCACTCCGTCTATTTGTAAAGTCACAGGAGGAGCCGGTTCGATCTCTACCACTTTCTTAGCCCATGGCGAAAGTTTCATAAGTTTGCCAATAGCTCCAGTGTGCGGCTCGCCGTAGTTTTCAATAAACGTCTTGATGGCCACAACTGCGTCTTTTGCCTTTATCAAAGCCAAGACGGCTTTTTCAAAAGCTTTGCCATAACGTGAACTCAAGGCGTCTGGCTTTTCTAATTTAATAATGTCGCTAAGCCTTAGTTTTAGCTTTTTAGCAAAATCCATGCTGAGCCTTGGAAATTGTATTTATATACTTTACTCACTAACAGTCAATGTACGTAGTAGATTTATTCGCAGGAGGCGGAGGGTTTGGGCTAGGCTTTAGGAAAGCTGGTTTCTTAATCAAAGTCGCAATTGAGATCGATAGAGATGCGGCGAGGACTTATAGCTTTAACCATAGAGATACAATAGTCTTACAGGAAGATATTAGAGAGGTAGACTATCGCCTAATTGAAAAATATATCGATAGAGTAGATATAGTCATAGGAAGTCCGCCGTGTGAGCCGTTCACAGCCGCCAATCCCAACAGATTAGAAGATCCCACAGATAGACTATACGTCGACCCGGCGGGGCAGTTGACGCTCGAATTTATCAGACTAGTGGGGGAGCTCAAACCTAAGGTATTTGTTCTAGAAAACGTCGCCGCCTTAGCGAAAGAGCCCTTGAGGACACACATACGGCGGGAATTCAAAAGAGTGGGGTACGACGTCTATTTTAATATCTTACACGCAGAAGACTACGGTGTGGCGAGTAGGAGGAGTCGAGTCTTTATTTCAAATATTGAAATAAAGCCTCCTGGCGCCCCAAGAGTTTTAGTTAGAGATGTGTTGTCTAATCTACCTCCGCCGGACAGCGGGTTGTTGCCTAATCACGACACTACGACTTTAAGTTTTAAAAAACAGAATAAGATATCGAAACTAAAGCCGGGGGAGGCGTTGATGAAATTCCGCGGCGCCGGCGGCTTTTATGAAAATTTTATTAGATTAGTTTGGGACGACTTAGCTCCTACTGTTATGGGGTCCAGGAGGTTTATCCACCCAGAGGAACATAGGTTAATAACTGTAAGAGAACAGGCTAGGCTCATGGGATATCCCGATGACTATGTGTTCTATGGATCAAAAGACGCTCAATATAACCAAATAGGAGAGAGCGTCCCACCGCCTTTGTCATATGCTATTGCTCTAGAGGTGAGAAAATATTTAGTAATGTAGTAAATAGAGACGTGGCAAAAATCCCCTGCCCACACTGCGGCAGTTTAGTAGATAGACTAATAGAAGGCATGTGTGAAAAATGCTACATAGAGAAACACCCCCTCGTCTCTATTCAAGAAAAAGTAGTTACGAAATGTAAGTACTGCGGGGCTGTGTATCTAAAAGGTAAGTGGATAAAGTATAAAGAACTTGATAAATCATATAGAAAAATACTCTATGAAAAAGGTAAAGTCGTCGGAGAGTTGAAATCTATAGAAGTGGAAGAAGATGAAAATTTCACTACCTTACGTATATTTATTGAAGGGTCGCCTCATTCTGAAATTCCGCCGAGTGTATATTCATATAATATTGAGATTTATTTCAAATTTGACATATGTACAAATTGTAGAGAGTTATTAACTAAAAAAGAGACTGCGTTAATTCAAATTAGATCTACACCAAGAGTTCTGGACAAGGAGATATTAAAAAAAGTCCTATTTTTAATACAGCAAGAAGTTTTTAAGTGGAAAGATAAAAAAGTAGCTATAACTGAAGTAAAAGAACTTAAACACGGCGTAGATATTTACACTACGTCTCCATCATTTGCGCGACACCTGGCCTATGTAATTCATAACTCTTTCCCTAGTTATGTAATAGAGAGCGCGAAGGCTGTGGGGTCGAGAGACGGGAGAAGAATTTACCACTTGACGTATTCAATTAGACTACTGACTTATAGACCAGGTGATGTGGTGAAAATTCGTGGTGTTGAAAAAGTTATATTAGAGATGAATAATAGATTTATAAGTCTACAAGATATACAAACAAAAAATTTTGAACAAATAACTATTTCTGAATTTTTAAATAGCAACGTATTATTTATGTCAAAGGATTAATATTAATTAAATATTATAAATCTTCTATTATACGTAGCTAATAAATAAACACAAATAATAATATATATTTATAATATTTTGTTTATTTACAAAATCTTAGTTTGTGAATATTTAAAAACTATAGTAATAATATAAAACTCATGTATCCGACTATTGTTATTAGGGCGGCTACAAAAGACGATCTTGACGCAGCGGCCAATTTAGTAGTTAGACTAAAGAGACTAAATGCGGAATTCGACCCACTGCTCCAAGTGGCGCCAGATATTGAACAAGCTGCCCGGAAATATCTTGAAGAGGCAATTGAGAGTGAGAATTCGATATTGTTAGTAGCTGTCGAGGGCTCAAAAGTGGTAGGTTTGTTAAAAGGCGATGTAGAAGACCGCGTGTTTTACAGACCTAAGTACGCAGGTGTGATTAGAGAGTTCTACATATTGCCGGAGTATAGGAGGAGAGGTATTGGCAAGAGATTATTATTAGAAGGTATAACGCACTTGAGGAAAAAAGGCGCTGAGGTAATTATGGCGTCGTTCCCTGCTCTGAATGAAATAGCGATGAATTTCTACAAAAAGATTGGCTTTAGGCCTGTTGAATATCTCTTTGCAAAAGAGGCTCAGCTTTTTATAATCTCCACTAATTTATCTGCGAACTCCTGCGTCCCTAAGACTTCTTTTATTCGTTTCTTTTCTTCTTCTCCCATTTGCCTAACTAAGTCGCCTGTGTAATAGCCCTCTCTATATGCCGTCTCTACGGCTTTTAGTATTAAATCAGCCGCCTCTCTCCACCCTAGAAATCTAAACAACAACTCTAGCGCTAGTATAGTGGCGGTGGGGTTGACGTAGTTCTTTCCTCTATACTTCGGCGCCGTTCCATGGACGGGCTCTGCCATCATTCCCCAATCTCCTACGTCTAGACCCGGCGCCACTCCTAAGCCGCCGACAAGCCCCGCGGCCTCGTCTGAGACATAGTCGCCGTTTAAGTTGGGGGCTAGTATCACGTCGTACTCTCCAGTCCTTGTCAATAATTGCTGGAGCATATTGTCTGCAATTCTGTCGTTGACTAAGATCTTGCCTGGGGGCACTTTGCCGCCGTATTTTTCGAGCTCGTCTTCAAAGACTACGTAGTCTCTATATTCACTTCTAGCTACTTCAAAAGCCCACTCTTTAAAAGCGCCCTCTGTGTATTTTTGGATATTGCCCTTGTGCATAACTGTTATAACTCTCCTTCTGTTCTCAATGGCGAATTTTAAAGCGAGTCTAGCAATTCTCTGTGTGCCGAATTTACTAATTGGCTTTATCCCAATCCCCGCATCTTCTCTAATCTTTATCCCAAATTCTCTACTTAAGAATTCTCTCACCTTCGCAGCCTCTGGGCTGTCGTAAGGCCACTCAATCCCAGCGTAGACGTCTTCAGTATTCTCTCTAAAGATTACTAAATCTATATCTTCTGGTTTTTTCAACGGCGAGGGGAGGCCTGGGAAGTATTTAACAGGTCTTATGTTGGCGTATAGGTCGAATAGTTGGCGTAGTGTGACGTTTATACTCCTAAACCCCCCGCCAACTGGTGTCTCTAAAGGCGCTTTTAGAAATACTCTCAGTCTCTTTAAAACTTCTATACTCTGCTCGGGTAGTCTACTGCCTAAGATTTTCTCAGCCTTTTCGCCAGCCAATACTTCATACCAGACAATTCTCTTCGCCTTGCCATAAGCTTTCTCAACAGCTGCGTTTGCCACTCTAATCGCTGCGTAGGCCACCTCAGGCCCTATGCCGTCGCCCTCTATGTACCCAATTACGACTTTATCTGGGACTTCTAACTGGCCAGGCCCTCTGTATTTTATAAAATCTCCATCGGGCTCTACGTATTTACCAGTGTATTGTACAAGATTTGGTATTTCTTTTTTAATTTTATCTATATCTACCGACACGGACAGACACTCTGGGTAAATTAAAATATATTCGTTAGGCAATTTGCAATTAAAAATTTGACTACTGCAATGGCTTAAGCTATAAAGTTAAAAAACTACTGGCGAGTTTTATACAGTGCCTGCTAATCTACCCGCTGAGGCAAAAGCCGCTTGGTTAAAAGTAATAGAGGCGAAGACTCCAGAGGAGAAGCTGAAGGCTATGGAGGAGTTTCTCTCAACTGTGCCTAAACACAAAGGCACAGAGAAGTTGATTAAACACGTCAGGCGGAGGATGGCCGAGTTAAAGAAAGAGCTACAAGAAAGGAGAGAGAAAGAGAGGTCTCTCAGGAGCGGCTCTACGAGACTATATGTAGCAAAAGAGGGCGATTTACAAGTTGCAGTGATAGGACCGCCGAGCTCCGGCAAGACCTCTCTCCTACGTTGTCTTACAAACACTTCACTAGAGCCAGACGACTTGCCCTTCTCTACTGTAGAGCCAATTCCCTCTATGTTTGTAGAAGACGGCGTCTATGTACAACTTGTAAAGACCCCCAGCCTCGTCGTGGGCCAGCCAAGTGATTTAAACACTATAACATTTGCAACGGCTAGAAACGCAGACGCTATATTTTTAGTCTTAGAAAGCGGCGTGGGGGTAGATACTGTAGAAAAGATATTTCAATTT